>JASHVB010000841.1 GCA_030039695.1 Acetobacteraceae bacterium | reverse complement strand
AAAACTCACTCTGCAACTGGCTCGAGAACTGCGTGCCGGAATCCTTCTCGGAACGCCAGATCGCCGAACTCGACCGGCTCGTCGGGCGGTGGATTCGCGACCATGAGCGAGGATCAAGCACTGCCGAAAAGTGATGGAGAACTCCGCACTCTCAAGTTGCTTTCAACAATGCTGTTCGTTGTCGCCGCCGCGCTTGGCTTCTGGTTCGCATGGTGGCTTCGGGGGAATATCGCGCAGGGCACGGTTGATGGGCTTCGAGAGCAAATTAAGGCACGAGATGACCATGTGACCACAGCCACCGCGCAGGTGGCATCGGCCAGAGCGCAAGCCGACGATCAGAGCAATCGGCTGCAATCTGCTCTCCATGACATTGAGATGCTGAAGACGCAGTTGCAGCACGCTCATACAGACGGTGCGGTCATCGACGTAACAAGCTCGCTGACCGAGAACATCGAACGGGCGTATGAGGCTAACAGGGCTGTATCAGGAATAATCAGAGCGATTGATTTCAGCACGCCGCCCTGGAAAGCCCCCGGATAAGCGAGTGGCACCCTGCGGGAATGACGCTAGGTGTCTATCATTCCGGCAGTGACGACGCGACGTTGAATGCTGGCGTGGCCAGCGTCCGGCGGCCCGTGTCCTGATAGCCGTCACCAAACGTAACTGTTGTGGCCGGGACACAGCGTGTTGTATGGGGGGTGCGCCACGCATGGTGCGAGGCGGTGCGGAGGGTGACCAATGCTGCGCCGGCTACTCGTTGCCGCCGCCCTCATAATCGGCACCGGTATAATTGGCGCCGGTATCACGTGGATGAATGCTTCGCTCAACATCCCGGTTGCCCCGCCGGAGCCGACAGCATGGCGCCAGCTATCCATCACGGAGGACGCTACGGACACCGTCCCGCCGGCTACTGAGACGCAATGGTTGAAGGTGTTCAATCTTGGTCGGTGGATCGGCGCCGTTGCTGCGTGTTATTTCCGTAACCCTGGGTGGGACGCGGATCAGACCGAGTTTTACCAAGCCCGCTTTGTGGCAAGTGAGAAGGCCGCCGGTAAGAACGAGGCGACTATCGCCGCGGATAAGACGTTATTCTTCAACGTCATCAATAATGGCGAGTTTTTCGGCTCGTACCGCTTTGCTGATACCGACGGTAAGACCACACACGACCATAAATGCCGCGCCATCTCCCTCACGGCGGTGTATCTGGATTACCATGATACGGATTTGCTGGATCTGACAGACAAGTAGCTCACCCCATCAATCCCGGACCGCCGACGTGAGCGAAACAGGAAGCTCGGGCGCCACATTAGGTCCATCCTCCGGGCACACGCAGTGCTCAGAAAGCCCTGTAAATACGCATCTTCTTCCCGACTAGTCGGCGTCGTCCCGACCGATCCAGCCGCAATCCTGCCACGCGGCGCGGCGTCTTGGCTATGCCGACCGAACGGCGCACCATGCGGCAGCATCGTCCCGGAGAGTACCCGCCATGGCCCATCGCGGCATGAAGTTTGGCATTTTCCTCGCCCCGTTCCATCGCGTCGGCGAAAACCCCACGCTCGCTATTTCACGCGACGTTGAGCTGCTGGAATGGCTCGACTGGCTCGGTTTCGATGAGGCGTGGATCGGCGAACATCATTCCGCTGGCTGGGAACTGATCGCGCAACCGGAACTGATCATCGCCGCTGCGGCGCAGCGCACCAAGCACATCAAGCTCGGTACGGGCGTGACCTCCTTGCCCTATCACCATCCGTTCATGGTAGCGCAGCGTTTCGTGCAGCTCGATCACATGACGCGCGGCCGCGCCATGCTGGGCTGTGGACCGGGTGTGCTGACCTCCGACGCATACATGCTCGGCATCGAACCAAGCACGCAGCGTCCGCGCATGTTGCAAGCGATGGACGCGATCATGCGCCTGTTGAAATGCGAGGAGCCGGTGACGATGAAGACCGACTGGTTCGAGATGCACGACGCGCGGCTGCATCTCGCGCCGTATACCGATCCGCATTTCGAGATAGCGGTGGCGAGCACAATCACGCCGTTCGGCATGATCGCCGCAGGCACCCACGGTGTCGGTGTACTCTCGATCGGCGCCGGCCTGCCGGGTGGGCCGGAGGCGCTGGCCTCGCAATGGAAGATTGCCGAAGAGGCCGCCGCGAAGAACGGCAAGACGATGGATCGCAAGACGTGGCGCGTCGTCGTCAACGCACACATCGCCCAGGACGACGAGCAGGCGCTGGCGGAAGTGAAGAAAGGTGAACGCGTCGAGACGGTCACCTATTTCGAGGACACGCTCGGCCGTCCGCCCGGCCGCGCCGACGATCCGCTGCGCGACGGCGTGAAGATGGGCACCACGCTGGTCGGCTCGCCGGAAACCGTGATCCGTGGCATCAATCAGCTGCTTGAATATAGCCAAGGTGGATTTGGTGGTATTCTGTTCCGTGCGCATGAGTGGGCAACGCGAGAACAGACGCTGCGCAGTTATGAACTGTTCGCGCGCTACGTGATGCCACATTTCCAGGGCTCGCTTACGACGATCGCCGGCTCGAACAGCTGGGCGCGGGAGAACCGCAAACAGGTGTTCGGCTCGTCGATCGACGCCGTGAAGCGCGCGTTCACCGATTTTGGCCACGTGGCGCCCGAGGAAGCGATCCGCGCACGTACGCTGGGCGCACGGGATATCGATCCACAATAGCGCGCTCCTTCGTCATTGCGAGGTGCGCAGCGGCGGAGTGATGTC
>JASHVB010000840.1 GCA_030039695.1 Acetobacteraceae bacterium | reverse complement strand
CTGATGCTGATCTCGCTGGCGGCCGTGCCGCTGGCGCTGACGCTGCGCAGGGTCAAACTCGGCGGACCTGCTCATTCGATGCATTGAGGGCGGGTAACGTTTTCTGTCTGCTGGTGACGAGGGAAGATGACATGTGCCAAGCACGATGCTCGCACGAATCACGCGGCGATCTGACGATTCAGCAGATAATGGCCGAGCCAATCGTGCGGGAACTGATGCGAGCGGATCATGTGGATCCAGCGACGTTCGAGGCACTGTTGAGCTCAGTCGCCGCATGGCCGCCAGGTCACGCCGCCCAGTCGGGTTCCCGCCAAAGCCGCGCCGAGTGGTTTCGATCGGTCAAGTCTTGGGCCGCCAGGGCGAAGCGGTCGCCTTCCCGTGCCGCTCCATCTCCGCCTCAGGGACCTTAGTTAGCCGCCTCGCCGCGGTAACCGGTCCGGCCATGTGACAGGGGCCGAAGTCACGACAACGAGGATACACCAATCGCGCTGCACGAACAGCGGCCGATTTGCCCCGGCAGCTGTAAGCGGCGCGGCAGGACATCTGCGATCAGCCCGCGCCATTGCGACCGCATCGGCGGAGTGCTCCGATGAGGCGGTCCACTTACGAAGTGAGGCGCCAGACCGCACGGGTCGCTGGCTTCACCTCGAAGGCGTTATGCGCAACCGTCTTTCATCGGGCTCCGGCTCGCAATCTGCCGCTCTGCGCCGTCCGCCCGCGAGCGCCTATGCATGAGTAGTCTTGGCCAACGCGGCCGCCTGGTCCTGGGCGGTACGAGTGTCCTGCCAGCGCGCGGCGCTGCTCCGCACCGCGCGCCCAGCACGCGGCTTCGGATCGCGACATGCCGCCGGTGCCGACCATATCGCCGCCATCGACCACGTTGTTCACAAGCTGATGCCGGCAGGGCAGGGTTAGTACGCTCAACGACAGGTTGAACGGCCTCGGCTTCGCCATCACTCTTGTGTTCATTGTCGCTTCGATCGGCTCCATGCTGGTTTACCGCTACACTCACTTGGATGGGGCTGCGGTCCGCACCGCCGAAGAGCGCGCTGTCTCAGGCCGGCAGCCGCATCAGAGGCTGGGGTGTGACGGCAGCGACCCGCCGGGACAAACCTCGATGACCCTGTTCACCGCTTTTGCCCCACCGATCCGCCCACAGGGGCCGCTGAGGCAGGCCATCACAGCTGCTTATCGTCGTTGCGAGGCGGAATGCCTCCGGCCGCTCTTGGATCAGGCGGCGCTGGCGGACGCGCAGCGCGCCGACATTGCTCGCACCGCGCGGCACTTGATTGAAGCGCTGCGCGGTAAGGGCCAGGGATTGGGTGTCGAGGCCCTGGTGCAGGAGTACGCCCTGTCCAGCCAGGAAGGGGTCGCCCTGATGTGCCTGGCCGAGGCGTTGCTGCGCATTCCCGACGTCGCCACCCGCGACGCCCTGATCCGCGACAAGATCGCAGGCGGTGACTGGGCCGCGCATCTTGGTGGTGGCCGTTCTCTGTTCGTCAATGCGGCCACATGGGGTCTTGTCGTCACCGGAAAGCTGACTGCCACGGTGAATGATCGCGGTCTCGGCGCGGCGCTGACACGCTTGATCGCGCGCTGCGGCGAACCTGTGGTCCGGCGCGGCGTCGACATGGCGATGCGGATGATGGGCGAGCAATTCGTGACCGCCGAGACCATCAACGCGGCTCTGCGGCGATCCCGCACCCTGGAGCAAAAGGGCTTCCGCTACTCCTATGACATGCTGGGTGAGGCGGCGATGACCGCTGCCGATGCGCAGCGTTATTATCGCGACTACGAGGCGGCTATCCATGCCATCGGCAAAGCAGCGGCCGGCCGAGGCATCTATGACGGGCCGGGCATTTCGATCAAACTATCAGCACTGCACCCGCGTTACGGGCGGGCCCAGGCCGGCCGCGCGATGACTGAACTTCTCCCGACGGTGCGCGCCCTCGCGCTTCTGGCAAGGCAATACGACATTGGTTTGAACATTGATGCGGAAGAGGCGGACCGTCTCGAGCTCTCGCTTGATTTGTTGGAAGAGCTTTGCCTGGACCGGAGCTTGGCCAAATGGGACGGCCTGGGATTCGTCGTGCAGGCATACGGAAAACGTTGTCCGTACGTGCTCGACTGGCTTATCGACCTCGCACACCGATCCGGTCATCGCATCATGGTGCGCTTGGTCAAGGGTGCTTATTGGGACGCGGAGATCAAGCGCGCCCAGGTCGACGGCGTGGAAGACTTTCCCGTCTTTACCCGCAAGGTCTACACTGATGTGTCCTACATCGCCTGCGCCAAAAAGCTGCTCGCAGCGACCGATCTCGTGTTTCCACAGTTCGCGACTCACAACGCGCAGACATTGGCCACGATCTACCATCTCGCCGGCCCCGATTTCCGGGTTGGCCGGTATGAGTTCCAATGTTTACACGGCATGGGAGAGCCGCTCTACGAAGCGGTCGTCGGTCCCCAGCATCTGGATCGGCCTTGCCGTATCTACGCTCCTGTTGGGACCCATGAAACACTGCTGGCATATCTGGTACGGCGCCTGATGGAGAATGGTGCAAACACATCCTTCGTCAACCGAATCGCCAACCCAAGGGTGCCACTCGAAGATCTGATTGCCGACCCAGCGTCCGTCGTGCGCGCGATGCCCTCACCGGGCGCGCCCCATGAACGGATCGCCCGTCCGGCGGAGATTTTTGGCGCAGTACGACGCAATTCTTCTGGGATTGACCTGACGAGTGAAACAACACTGGCGGCACTGACCAATGCGCTGATCGCGAGCGTGCAGACATCGTGGCAAGCGCGGCCCATACTCGCGACGGGGGTCATCCAGGGCCCGGCCCGTCTTGTGCGCAACCCCGGCGATCATCAGGACGTGGTTGGGTTGGTTGTGGAGGCCTCGGAAGAGGACGCCCGCGGTGCCGCCCACGCCGCGTTGGAAAGCGCATGTGCCTGGGGCAACGTCGCGTTGTCCGAGCGCGCTTCGATTCTGGAGCGGGCTGCCGATCTTCTGCAGCAGCGCATGCCAAACCTGCTCGGCCTGATTGTGCGCGAAGCCGGCAAGTCGATCTCGAACGCGATTTCGGAAGTCCGCGAGGCGATTGATTTTCTGCGCTTCTACGCTCAGCGGGCGCGCCAAACCTTCGGACCGGAGCAGCGTCCCCTAGGACCTGTCGTCTGCATCAGCCCATGGAATTTCCCGCTTGCGATCTTCACGGGCCAGATCGCTGCGGCGCTGGCGGCTGGCAACTCCGTGCTCGCCAAGCCAGCCGAGGAGACGCCCCTGATCGCAGCGGCTGGTGTGGCAATACTGCACGAGGCCGGTGTGCCACGCACAGCCTTGCAGTTCCTCCCCGGGGACGGTCGTATTGGTGCGGCTCTCGTAGCCGCTCCCGAGACGAGCGCAGTCATGTTCACCGGCTCGACCGAAGTGGCGCGCCTGATCCAGGCCATGCTGGCCGAGCGCGTCTCGCCGGCCGGCCAGCCAATCCCACTCATCGCTGAAACTGGCGGCCAGAACGCCATGATCGTCGATTCCTCGGCGCTTGCCGAACAGGTGGTCGGCGATGTCCTCGCTTCGGCCTTTGACAGCGCGGGCCAACGCTGCTCGGCCCTGCGGATCCTGTGCCTGCAGGAAGAAGTCGCCGATCATATTCTGACAATGCTCAAAGGCGCTCTGCATGAACTCTCGGTTGGGCGCCCCGATCGATTGGCAGTGGATGTTGGCCCGGTCATCAGCGCCGACGCGAAGGCATCAATCGAGGCGCACATTGATCGCATGCGCAGACTTGGCCAGCCGATAGAGCAGATCGGTCTGCCGGATCAGGCCGTTGCGGGAACATTCGTCCCTCCCACCATGATCGAGCTGCAAAGTATTACTCAGCTGCAGCGGGAGGTGTTTGGGCCCGTCCTGCACGTCGTCCGCTACCAGCGCACCAATCTGGACGTACTGATCGATGAGATCAACGCAACGGGATACGGGTTGACTTTCGGATTGCACACGCGTCTTGACGAGACAATCGACTATGTCACCAGCCGAATAAGGGCTGGCAATCTGTACATTAACCGTAACATTATCGGTGCGGTCGTTGGCGTGCAGCCATTCGGTGGCCACGGCCTCTCGGGCACGGGTCCCAAAGCCGGCGGGCCGTTGTACCTCGGTCGTCTGGTCACTGTTCCACCACCAACGGCTATGCGCGGCGCGACCCAAGCCGATGAGGCTGCTCTCGATCTGGCGGCATGGTTGGAGCAGAGGAATGAACCTGAAGTGGCGGAGACCATCCGTCAGCAGATCAGCCAGCCTCTGCTGGGGTTGCGTATAGAGCTGACGGGTCCGGTCGGTGAAACCAATACCTATGCTTTGCGACCGCGAGGCGGGATCCTGCTGTTGCCGCAAACATCTCGGGGCTTCTATCGCCAACTCGGCGCGGCTCTTGCTACAGGGAACAGCGTCATCATCAGCGGCAAGTTCGGCTTGCAGGACAACTTCGACGCGCTCCCAACGAGCGTTACATCGCGCATGACTTGGACGACCGACTGGTCGACCGCCAAACCGTTCGCAGCCGTGTTGATCGAAGGCGATGCCGCACGCGTCAAGACGGTCGGCAAAGAGCTTTCTGCCCTACGGGGGCGCTTGATCTCTGCCCAAGCGGAGGAAGCATCTCCTCAACCTTACCGACTGGAGTGGCTGTTTGACGAAGTCTCCACCTCTATCAACACGACGGCGTCGGGCGGCAATGCCAGCCTGATGACGATCGGGTGAACATGTGCAGGTTCCGCGCCGATTTTGGTGTTGGGGTGCGAGTCCGGTTTCCCGCTATTCCGCTAACGGACACGGTCGCGACGAACTCACGGTCCGCTCTTGGTGCGGATCGTCGGTCATGGCGATCGCTGCGACCCAGGCGTTCGGGGCTTCGTCCTGCTTGGTCTCACGCCAGTTTCCGTTCTATGGGAGCGACGGTAACCGGTGCCTATCGGGATTCGACCCTTGCCAGGGCTGCAAGAAAGCGACCTGCACCAAAGATCGCGAGAATGTGACAGAAGCCGCAGGGTAGGGGGCGTACCGGACCCGGCCCGACAGAGGACCTTCAGATTAACAATCTGTCGATTGCGTGCTAGGTCACCGATCCGTCTAGCGACTCCATTCGGCTGTTAGTTGGAGGCGGGTGAGATGAGCGGAATATTAGGCGCGTTGATCGGACAGCTTACCAGCGCTGAGCAGGGCAGTGCCGAAGGCACTCATAGTGCTCTGCAAGACACTCTGGGACTCAATCAACCGGGCGGAATTGCTGCACTTGTGGAGCAATTCGCCAGCAACGGTATGGCTGAGCAGGTGCAGTCCTGGATTGGCAGTGGGTCAAACCTGCCAATCACAGCTGAGCAGGTGCAGCAGGTACTATCGAACGACCAAGTGAAGGCGATGGTCCAAAGCACGGGCCTTAGCACGGATGCATTGCTGCCTTTGGTCGCCAAATTGCTGCCGCACGCTGTTGATCAGGCAACGCCGGGCGGCGCGCCGCCCAACACTTAGCGACACCTTCGCCGAGGCAGGGCGAGGAGCACGCCCAGGATACAGCGCATGAAGTCCGCCTTGGGGCTATTGTGCCTGCATCGTGTTGGCATGCTGTGTTGGGCGTTTCACGCAGCTCCCGACAACTGGGGCCGCGATGCGTGACGATGGATCAATCTCCACCCAAACGTCCCGTCGAGGTGTGCTGTGCCGCGCTCGCGGTCCTTGTCAGGGAGGCCGCGCAATACTGTGCCGCCTCCGGGGGCATAGCGCGCGCGTAAAGCGGTGCGCGCGCGTGCTCTCGCGGGGAGCTTCGGCAACGACTCGGGGGGAGCAACGGCGCGGCAGGTACTTGGGTGAAGCCTGACCTCGGTGGGCTCCTGGACCCGTCCCGCTTGGGATTTCGGCCGGTCAGCGCCTCATTGAGAGGCGTGAGGGGCAGAGTCATCCTGCGACCACGGATCCTTGTAGTTCGGATCCTGTTTCTGCCGCTCCTGCACGTAAGCCTCACGGGTCTGCAAGTCTTTTTGCCGCACCTGGTGCTTGTGCCATTCGTGCCCGGCGATGCACCCGCCGATTGCTCCGAGAACCCCGTGATGGGCCATATGACCCGCTACGGCTCCCGCAACGGCGCCGCTGAAGCAGCCGATGGCGTTCGCCGAGGTCGAAGCGACAGCGACTCCGAGAACCATTGCCGCAGTGATACATAGACGGCGCATCGGTGATCCTCCTGTTACTTCGCGTAGGCCTGTTTCTCGAACACCATCACGTCGTTGCTGGCAGGCACGAGCCGCAGCACGGTCCCTCGCTTCTCCAACGAATATTTGTCACTCTCAACTTGGCTGGCACCATGCTCCGCGGAGACCTTCGATTTCACGGGGGTGAACAGGAGCGTGCCGCTCCTGCGGCCGGTCTTCTTCTGTTCGTAGGTTCCCGCCATCTGGGCCACGACCTTGTCATTCTGCACTGTCTCGCTGGTCCAATAGCCGTCCGCAAGTACGTCCATAGAGATGATCACGTTGCCGGGCAGATGGACTTGCCATTGCCCGGAGATGCTTTCATCCGCCATTGCCAGCGTTGGTACCAACGTGGCCGCAGCAGAGAGTAGCAGAGCGCGGCGATGCATTGTAAGGCTCCCCGGTCCTGTTCGGCCTTTGAATATATATCCTCGCCGAGTGAGCAGCGAAAGTCTCTCAACCCTCGGATTTCCGGTTGCCAAATTCGGCGGACCTTGCCGATCGGGCGCGGCCCAGGCTGGCAGGCGAACGTCGTCGTACCCCCCTGATACAGCCCCGGCGGGATCGATCATGCCGCGTCAGCCGTTCGACATTCTCAAGACAGCGCCGTGCCAAGGCTCCGGCGCGCACCAGTCCGCCAACGTCTTACCGCGCAGGGCGGGAAGGACCGCCATCAGACCGGACCGACCGACGAGCCGGCGCTGATATTGCGTCGTGACGCCGCGAGTTCCTGAGAGGCCGCCCGGGCCGATTGTCTCGATCCGGTCCACCTCCGTCGCAATCAATGTTCCTCCGATCGTTCGCTCAATGAGCCCGGGCTCGGGTGAACCCGTCCGCGCTCCAGTCCTCGCTGCCAACGCCATGATGGAGAAAAAAGAGACCGTCGGGATCGTATGTCTGCTTGATGGCGCGAAGCCGTGGGTAATTGTCGCCCCAGAACGCCTCCTGCCAATTCTCCTGGAAGAAGTCGGTCTCCCACACATAAGAGCCGACACGGGGCAGGAGTTTGCGGATTTCGTTCATCGATTTGTCGACACTTTCGGCTTTGCGCGCCGCCGCCGCCGTGTCCGGCTCATGTCCCGGAACACCGGGATAGGCGGGTTGTCCGAAGGCGCCGGTGATCGCCAGCGCAAATGCATCCGTAACCGCCGGATTCATCGCGGTATTCGTCGCGGCGGCGATTGCATTCACCGGCGCGCCCGCAAGTCCCTTATTGCAATGCAGCGCCACGCCCAGATGCTTCGCAGATGCAAATAGCGCATCGGCGAGGCTTCCGCGCCGATCCGCTGCAAGGAGCGAAGACGGCAGCCAGGCGGATTGGTAAGCGTACCAGACCGCGCCCGCTTCGCCGCGGTTTCCGGTCCAGAAAATGTTGTCCGCCGGCGCGCCCGGGCGATCGTCGGCGATGACGGCCCGCGATACTCTCATGAGAAGCGACGGGTCCCAGAACCGCTGCGCCGGCGCGGCTCCGATGCGGGGCGGCGAGACGATGGCGAAATCCCGTGGCGAAGCGGCGATCCAATCGAAGAATGGTTTCCACACCGCCTCCGCCTGCTGCGTATCGAGCCCCTGAAAGACCATCGAAATCACGACGTAGCCCCGCCCGATCCGGATCTGTTCGCCCCAGTGCGGATTGAAAAGCGCTTGCGCGTAGAATTCGATGGTCTTGGCGATGAGGCGGCGATACGCCTCGTCCGAGGCGGCCTTGATTGCCGCGAACACCCCGCCGAAGAATGCGGGCAGCGGGTGGGTGCGCAGGGTCACGCGCGTGACGACGCCGAACCCGCCGCCACCGCCCTTGAGCGCCCATAAGAGGTCGGGGTTCGAGCAGGCGTTGACGACTCTCACGACGCCGTCGGCGGTCACGATTTCCGCCTCCAACAGGTTCGCACCCGCCATCCCATAAGCCTTTGAAAAGCTACCGAAGCCGCCGCCGAGAATGAGGCCCGCCACGCCCACGGTCATGCAGCCGCCGCCCTGCACATAGCGCCCGGCCCTGGTCGTCACCTCGTTGTAGACATGCCCCCAGATTGCGCCAGCCTGGACCGATACAGCGGGCGTTGGCGACTCGTGCCCCTCGCAGCCCGCCGCGACGAACGCGTCATGCACCGTGACGTCGTGCATGCGACGGGTCCAGATCAGCAGCGAGTCGGCCGCGTTGGAAGTCCCCTGGTAGCTGTGGCCGCCGCCCTTCACGACGAGCCGCAACTTATGTGTGCGTGCGAAGTTCACCGCTGCGACGACGTCGGCCGTCGACTCCGCCGCGACTGCGTAGACGCTTGGCTGCGACGTCCAGGCGCCAACCCAGCCGAGCGATTGCGTCAGCGCAACTTCGTCACCGAGATAATAGGGATTCTTGAGCTCCTTGAACACTTCGGAACAAGCCGCCCCGGAGGGTGCGCCAACGCAGGCGCCGAGCGGCGACCGCACCTTGATCAGCCGTCCGCCCACCTGGCGGCCAAGCTCGATCCAACGTTCGTCGGGCGGCCAACCCGGGTCGCCCGGGCGCACGCGCGCGAAAGGAGCCGTCATCTCGGCCGCCGCCGCCGGTCCGGCAAAGCCGCTCTTTGCCAACGCCAGCCCGGCGATAATCTGCAGAAGGTTCCTTCGGTCCATTCATTGCCTCCGGATCTCGAACGCCTGCGCGGGCGCATCGCGAGAATAGTGGCTCCATCGCTTGCAGCGCTTCGACGGCAGACGGTACTTGCTCATAAGGCCTACTGCGACTGTCAGTGTCCCGAATTGCGTCGCTTCGTCGAAGCTGAATTCGGCAATGTCTTCAGCGGGATCGCGTCTTCCGTCAGCTGAGCACAGTGCGCCCGCCCGCCGGCAGACCCATTCCAATTGTGGAGTGGCAGTCGCGCCGCGCGTATGCTCGGCAAGCATCGGGCCGGCGGCGGAGGGGCAAGGTGGTGCTCGCCGATTATCCATCCATTGATACTAGAATACCCGCCGTTTCGCACCGGCTTTGGACATGCTACAAGCGGTGTTGATGAGCATCACAACGCGCGCGCTGACGGCAGAGGACTGGGGAACATTCCGCCAAATCCGGTTGCGTGCGCTCCGCGAGCATCCGGACGTTTATCTTGGTTCCTACCAGGAGACCGCGGCAAGGACGGAGCATGAGTGGATGGAGATGCTCGACGGCAGGGGAAAGTGCATCTTCGGACTGTTCGACGGTGACAAAATAGTCGGCCTCGCCGCAGTTTTCACCTCACGCGAGGATTCCAGCGGTCAAACCGGTGTCTTGGCGATGGATTACATCGACCCTTGCTATCGAGGCCGGCGTTTATCGAAGCTCTTGTATGAGGCCCGAATCGACTGGGCCAAGCAACATCGGCCCTTCAAGCGTCTTGTCATATTCCACAGGGAGGGTAACGAGGCTTCGCGCCGTGCCAATCAGTCTTTCGATTTCAAATTTGTCGGTAAGAACGTGATAGGCTGGCCCGATGGCACGACAGCGCCGGATTATGAATATGAACTTGATCTGGGTAAACTGCGAAATTCTTAGGAACGCAACGGGATGATGGCATGACGAAGAAGATCGCGCCGACGCCAAGTCGCGCGGCTCGTGCCGCATGCGTGCATTTCGCTGCCAATGGTGTTGGCCTGCCGAGCCGAGGACACATGGGCCGGCCGTAACCGGAACCGGTTCACCCCGAGAGCCTATGGCCCGTCGTGCGTCACGGCGCTGTTCGGCCGAGACCGATCGGCACTAGGAGCGGCTGGATCACACACCGCCTCCTGCCGACGCGCGGCGCCACGGCGGCAGTACGGGAACGCCATCCGCTGTCCCCGCATTGAGGACACGGCAGAGGTCGAGCTCGTCCCGGATAGCGATCCCGTGCGCACCGATCGCCGGGATCGAGGGTTTCAGCGCACGGGCTGCATCGACCGCACCCGGCCGCACCTGCACCAGCCGGAACCCGCGCTGCTGATAAAATCGTAGCGCGGAGATGTTATCGTTGGTCATCGTCAGCCAGAGCCGTTGGCAGCCCTCGACCCGAAGCTGCGACACCAGAGCCTCGATCAACGCGGTGCCTGTGCCCAAACCGGCCGGCACGGCATCGAGCGTGACCAGCTCGGCGTCGGCGCCTTGCCGGCGCCAGGTGGCCAGCCCGCAGCGCGTCTCGGCGATCAGCGCCGGCAGCGCAGCAGCGTCAATAGCCTCCCCATGCACGACGATGGTTGCGGCGGTCCAGCGCATGCGCAGAAAGTCACGCATCCACTCGCGGTCCGAGGGTTTCGCTGCGCGGATCACTGCGTGGGGTGTGGCCAGCGGCATGGCCCCGGCGGAATCCTCCCGCTTGCTCATCGACGTCGCTGTGATGGCGCATCCTCCCGGAAGCTCGGAACGCGGGGGAGCATCACCTCATAATTTGCGGCAGGGGCTAATCTCTATTTTACTGCTGCACATCTCGGCCACGTTAGCGGCAATATGGCAAGCAGAACAGCGGCTGTTTCGACAGTAGTCTTGTCGCATCAACCCCGCGCAGCGCGTGAAGCCGGAACTCGTCAAGCAGGAATTCCTCTGCGGCATGGGCGAGCCGCGGATCGTCCTGCGCGACCATCGGTTCCTTCGTTGTTGGCTCTCGTGCCACTGCCACGGGCGTGCACGATCCGAGCCGACCCTAGGTCTGCCGAGCAGGTATGGACCGACGACGAGGAGCCGATGATGCGTTCGCGGCGGAGGGGCGCACACGCAGGCCATCAACAAACACTTGGACCATGCGCAGCACACTGTCCTCCCAGCCGGGCTGGTCGTTCAGCAAGCACATGCCCACCAAGGTACGCAGCAAGTCTTCGGGGCTGATATCAGCTCGTATCTCGCCCGCCGCCACCGCGCGATCCAGCAATGCGCCCACCGCCTTTGACAGCCGGTCGAACGAGAATGCGATCAGCTCCGAGGGCCGATGGGCGGCTAAAGCCAACGCCGTCGCCATGCCCTTTTTGGTGGCGACGAATTCGACGTTCGAGCGCAGCCAGCGGTGCAGCGCTTCTGCAGGTTCCGCCGCGGTCTTCAATTGCTCCGCCAGGTCCGCAAGGTGCTCCACTTCGCGTCGGTAGACCGCCTCGTAGAGGGCCTCCCGCGTGGGGAAATGGCGGTACAGCGTACCAATGCCCACGCCGGCACGTTTCGCGACGGCCTCCAGGCTCGCCTCCGGCCCGCCGGCTGAGAACACCGCTTTCGCCGCCTCGAGCAGGCGTTCGCGGTTGCGCACTGCGTCGGCACGGAGGCTTCGCGCGTTTGTGAGCGCTTGATCTGACATTGGCGAACGATCTGCCAGGCACGCCCACTTGTAAAGCGGAGGATCCCTCCGCATATCGCCGGCGCTGCCACAATGGCAACCCAACCGCTTCGCACAGCCCCGTAACGCTTACCCCCGGGCGGCATCTGCCGAGCCGCCAAACGGGATTACGCGCGGTTGAACCGTCGCCCGACGCACCTCCTGATGGGAGCATCGCATGAACCTGTCCATTTCGCTGACTATCAACGGTCTGGCGCGCACCGTCGCGTTGGACGATCCGCGGGTAACCTTGCTTGACCTACTCCGTGAGCGGCTGGACCTGACCGGCACAAAAAAGGGTTGCGACCGCGGGCAATGCGGTGCGTGCACCGTGCTCGTGGACGGGCGGCGTATCAACGCCTGCCTGGTGCTGGCGGCGAGCCTCGACGGCGCAGACATCGTGACGATCGAGGGCCTCGCGGCAGACGGCGTGCTGCATCCGGTGCAGGCCGCCTTCATCGCACATGATGGCCTGCAGTGCGGGTTCTGCACGCCGGGTCAGATCATGAGCGCGATTGGTCTGATCCGCGAAGGCCAGGCCGGCGACGATCCCGAACGCATCCGTGAAGGCATGAGCGGCAATCTGTGCCGCTGTGGGGCGTACGCCGGGATCACGGCGGCGGTGTTGGACGCGCAAACAACACTCGCCCAGCGGAGGGATGCGGCATGAACAGATTTGATTATGTCCGGCCGGCGAGCATCGCCGAAGCCATCGCGCTCGCCTCCACGCCGAACTCAGCCTATATTGCGGGCGGCACCAATCTGCTCGATCTGATGAAGGGCGGCGTCTGCCGTCCGGACCGTCTCGTTGATGTTTCGAAATTGCCGGGGCCGGACTGCATCGAGCCTCTGCCCGACGGCGGCGTGCGGATCGGTGCGTTGGTGCGTAACGCCGATCTTGCGCACGACCGAGAATTTGCCCGGTCGTATCCTGCTATTGCCGAAGCATTGTTGGCCGGCGCCTCGGCGCAGCTTCGCAACGCGGCCACGGTCGGCGGCAACCTGCTGCAACGCACCCGGTGCGGGTACTTCTACGACGTCGCCAGCGCGTGCAACAGACGGCAGCCGGGTGCCGGCTGCGATGCGCGCCGCGGCGAGAACCGCCTGCACGCGATCCTCGGTTGGAACGAGTCCTGCATCGCGACACATCCATCAGATTTTTGCGTGCCACTGGCTGCACTGGACGCGGTCGCGGAGATCGAGGGACCAACGGGGCCGCGCGAGATCGCGATTGAAGACCTGCATCGTCTTCCCGGCGAGACGCCTGAACAGGAAAACGCACTGGCGCATGGCGAGTTGATCGTCGCGGTGCGTTTGCCCGCCGAAGCGGCGCGGTTTGCGCCGCATGCTCGCTATGTGAAGGTGCGCGAACGCACGTCCTACGCTTTCGCCGTCGTTTCGGCCGCCGCGGCGCTGCACATCGAGCACGGTATCATCCGGCAGGCGCGCCTCGCATTGGGGGGCGTCGCCGCCAAGCCATGGCGTGCGCGGGCTGCCGAAGCCGTTCTCGCGAACCGCGCCGCCGATCCCGTCAGCTTCCGAAACGCGGCCGAAGTGGCACTCGGCGATGCCAGGCCCTCCGGCGACAACGCGTTCAAGATTGCGCTCGCTCAGCGAGTCATTGAACGCACCTTCGCACTTGCCGTGACCGGCACACCCGAGCGTTTGCCGGCGCTCCCGGCTTCGCCTTTCGCTACCGTTTCAGGAGTACTCGAGAATGCCTGAGATCAGTCTGGCTGCCACATCGCCGCACATCCGGCATGGGTCGAATATCGGCCAACCGCTGACCCGCCGCGACGGCATTCTGAAAGTCACCGGAGGCGCTCGCTATGCCGCCGACAATCATCCGTCAGGCATGCTCTATGCGGTTATTGCCCCCAGCAGCATCGCGCGTGGGCGCGTTGCTTCTCTTGACGTGGCGGCGGCCAAACGTCATCCCGGCGTCGTCGAGGTCATGACGCCTGAGAACCGTCCGTCGCTTGCGCAGGATCCGGACGAGAAGTCGATGCCGCTCGTCTTCCGACTCGACCTGTTACAGAATGACCGCGTGCGCTACGCGAACCAGCCAATCGCAGTGGTGATCGCCGAGACGCTGGAAGCCGCCACGGAAGGCGCGATACTCCTGTCACCGCGCTATGAGGCAGAGCCAGCGCGTGCAGGACTGGACGGCGGAGAAAGCTTTGTTCCGCCGGCTGTTGGCCCGGGCTATCCGGCAGTTATCGACCATGGCGACGTGGCGGCGGGCCTTGCGGCGGCGGCGCATCGCGTCGATGCGACGTACGAAACCCCCGCGCAGTATCACAACGCGATGGAGCCGCACGCGATCGTCGCGGCCTGGGAAGGCGGGCGTCTGACGATCGACACGCCAAGCCAGGGCATGGCCATGGCGCAGGCCCGGCTTGCCGCATTGTTGGGCGTCGCGCCGGAAGACATCCTGATCCGAAGCCCATTCCTCGGGGGAGGCTTCGGGTCGAAGGGACTGCTCACCGGACCGCAGGTGCTGGGCGTCCTCGCGGCCCGGCTGGTCGGTCGGCCGGTGAAGCTCGTGCTACGCCGCGAGCAGATGTACGGACCGGTCGGCCATCGTTCTCCCACGCGCCAGACCGTCCGTCTGGGCACCGATCGCGACGGCCGACTCACCGCCCTTGCCCATAACGCGAAGGTGGCGAGCAGTACCTTCGATGAGTTCTTCGAACCGGCCGCCATCATTTCGCACGCGCTGTACGCCAGCCCCGCCATTTCGATTTCGCATGAAGCAGTGCGTCTGGATTGCGGCACGCCGACGTTCATGCGCGCGCCCGGCGAAGCGGCGGGATCGATCGCGCTGGAAAGTGCAATCGACGAGGCGGCGTTTGCCTGCGGCATGGACCCGCTGGCGTTCCGACGTGCGAACTACGCAGAGATGGAGCCGATCTCCGGCAAGCCATTCTCCTCAAAGGCGTTGCGTGAGTGCTACGCCCAAGGTGCCCAACGGTTTGGCTGGGAGAAGCGCGCGCTGGCACCGCGGCAGATGCGTGACGAGGCGGGATTCCTGCTCGGTTGGGGCATGGGCACCGCGCTCTTTCCGGCGGTGATGTTCGAGGGCCAGGCACGAGCGGTGATCCGGCGCGACGGGACCGGCATCGTGGAGACCGGTGCGCATGACATGGGCCAGGGAGCGTGGACGGCGCTTGCGCAAATTGCCGCAGACTCCGTCGGACTCGAGCTTGAGCGGGTGGAGTTCCGGGCCGGCACATCCGATCTGCCGGATGCCGGCATAGCCGGCGGTTCCGGCCACACCGCCACCGCGGGCATGGCCATCCACACGGCTGGTGCGGCGGCGATCGCCCGGCTGGCGGACCTCGCCGCGGCCGACGAGCGCTCGCCCCTGTTCGGCGCGGGCAACGCGGGCGTGCTCGCTCGCGCAGGTCGCTTGTTTCGCCGGGACGACGAAAGCCGCAGCGAGAGCTACGCCGACATCCTTGGCCGCGCCGGTCTCAGCGAGGTGGAGGGCCGCGGCAGCGGAGCCGCCGATCCGGTCGCGCAGTCGGCCTATGCGATGTATGCGCATGGCGCCGTGTTTGCCGAGGTGAAGGTCGACCCTCTGTTGGGGCAGGTGCGGGTGACACGTCTGGTCGGTGCCTTCGCCGCTGGGCGGGTGATCAATCCGCGTCTGGTGCGCAGCCAGTATTTCGGAGGCATGATCTGGGGCCTGTCGTTTGCGCTGCACGAGCATGCGGTGATCGACCCGCGATCCGGCCGGGTGATGAATGCCGACCTGGCCGAATACCGTGTGCCGGTGAATGCGGATGTGCCGCCGATGGAGGCGCTGTTGGTCGACGAGCACGACCCCTACGTGAACCCGCTCGGCATCAAGGGCGTTGGCGAGATCGGCATCACGGGCACCGGCGGCGCGATTGCGAATGCGGTGTGGCATGCGACCGGCGTGCGGGTGCGGCGGTTCCCAATCAGGATCGACGACCTGGTGGCGTAACACCGCGGGAGGACGGAGGGCGGCCCCGGCTCACAGCCACATGCGCGTGGCGGCCGGGGCTGCGCTGGCAAATGGCGCCTGAGGCGACGGCGGCAACGCGGCGCGCTGCCGCTCGAGGGTCACGGATGATAAACATTCCATGGCGTAACGCCGCCGCAGCAGACTGGTCCGGTGCAGTCGTGGCAAACCGCACCCTGGAATGGCAACCCGACGCACCCGACAGAGGGTTGGTGGCAGACTGGTCGCTTTGTGATCGTCGGAACCCGGTCTCCATCGAGCGTGGAAGGCGCGTGTTGGGTGCTGCCCCGCATGGCGCGCAAAGGCCGCGCGGCACGGTTAGCGTTAGCCTTGCGCTGCTGGCACTTACCTGGTCCAGCACCGGCGGCGCGGCGCCGGCCCATTGCGTTCGCGTGGATGTCGCCGCGCTCGCCGCATGGTCACCCTCTCCCGCGGCCGGCAGAGGGAGAGAGTGATCCATAGTGCGCTCAGAGTTCTCTGTGGGACTCGACGAGCCAGAGCTGGTAGTCGATGCCACGCGAAATCTCGGTGAACAGGTCGGAGGTGTCGACGTCGCCGAACTGTTCACTTTGATCGATCGCGTTGCGGACGGACTCACCGAAGCCAGCCAGCACCGCCGTCAGCGCCGCGATATGCGCCTTCACGTCGGCCACCCGCAGCGGGTAGGGCTTGAGGAACGACCGCTCCGCAGCGGTCTGAACCGTGCCTTCGGCAGCGCCTCCGAGGGTGCCGACCCGTTCCGCGATCTTGTCCGTGTCTTGTTCGACGGCGTTGGCGATCTTGTCGAACAGCTCGTGGACCGCGATGAAGCTAGGGCCGCGGACGTTCCAATGCGCTTGCTTGACCTGCGCGTTCAGGTCAATTGCGGCGGCAAGGTGACGGTTGAGCAAAGCGATCGACTTGACGCGAATTTGCTCTGGCAAGGTGTTTGCGGTTTTGTACATGACAGTCCTCCACCGGTACGAATTTCGGTGATGCCGGGCAAACCGGTCGCGATGTCGGTCACCCTGCGGCTCACGCGCGCCAGGCGGAGCCGCGGATGACTCGGCAGAAATTGGCGGGCGTGAAATTCGGGTTCTTGTCGGCGAGCACGTCGGCCTTGACGTTGCCAAACG
Organism: Acetobacteraceae bacterium; assembly: GCA_030039695.1. The sequence continues at coordinate 8,159 of JASHVB010000840.1, read as the reverse complement.
TCGTATCAGGCTTGTGCCGGATGCCGTTGTAGAAGGCCTGGATGATATCCTCTTTGAAGCGAGCGCTGCGCGGATGCGCTTGTACGACCGCCTCACGTTGGGCGTCGGAGAAGTCGGCGTAGCCGATGCCCAGCACGTCCATCTCCACACCTGCCGTCACCAGCGCAATCACCGGCTGCATGTGCTGTGGAATGCCCGGAGTGGTATGCAGCGCAATCGCGGTCCAGACGGTATCGACGTCCTGCGGCGATATTCCTCGGCTGCGCAGGAAGTCACGCGCGGCGTTCGCGCCGTCCACCTCGAATCGCTCATCAGGGCTGCTGTACTCGTGCGTCAGTCCCATGTCGTGAAACATCGCACCGGCATAGAGCAGCTCGGCGTCGAACTTCAGGCCGCGTCGAACTCCGCTCAGCGCGCCCCAGTAGAAGACGCGGCGGGAGTGATTGAACAGCAACGATGATTCTGTGTCCCGGACGAGTTCGGTGATCTCCCGGGTGAGCTTGGTTTCGGGAATGCTGATCCCGTCGATGGCGATTGTCATTCTCTGGCTCCAGTTGCACCTGATGTGCGCTGATATGCGTGCACGCGGGCGTGGCTGCGATTGATCGGATACGTCAAATCCTGCCATTATCCGCGCGCAAGAGCCACGGAGCCACTGCGTGACGAAGACCAGAAGCGTCGCGATCCTCGCACTGCCCGGCGTTCAGCTGCTGGACGTTTCGGGACCGATGGATGTATTCGCGGAGGCGAATGTGCAGGCCGGACGGGATGCGTACAGGCCGTTTCTCGTTGCGACCAGGCCTGGCGAGATCCGCAGCTCCTCCGGCACGCGGCTGGTGCCGGACCAGACGATCGCGACGCCGCTGCGTCACTCGATCGACACCCTGCTCGTCGCCGGCTGTCCCAACGCTGCGGACATGTCCCCCTCCGCCACCATCCTCAACTGGCTACGCGAGGTGGCGGCCGGGTCGCGACGCTATGGCTCGGTATGCAGCGGCGCATTGTTTCTGGCCGCCGCCGGCCTCCTGGATGGCAAGCGCGTCACCACGCATTGGGCCGTCGCGAACGAACTGGCGCAGGCTTACCCCTCGGTCAGCGTCGATCCCGACGCGATTCATGTGCGGGACGGAAGGGTGCGCACCTCTGCGGGCGTCACCGCTGGCCTCGATTTGGCGCTGGCGCTGGTGGAGGAGGATCTCGGACGCGATATCGCCATGAAAGTCGCAGGCCAGCTCGTGATGTTCTTCAAGCGCCCGGGCGGCCAGCTGCAGTTCAGCCGCAGGGGCACAGCGCTGGTCGCTGGCCGCTCGGCGCTGCAGGAGGTGCAGCGCTTCGTCGCCGCAAACCCCTCATCAGATCATAGCGTCACGCGCCTCGCGGCCCGTTCCGGACTAAGTTCTCGCCATTTCGCGCGGCTGTTCCGCAGCGAGATGGGCGTAACCCCCGCCGCCTGGGTCGAAGCTGCGCGCGTCGCTGCGGCGCGGCGCATGCTGGAAAGCGGTCGCGACGCACCCAAGCAGGTCGCTGTGCGATGCGGTTTCGCCAATGCGGACACGTTGCGCCGTGCCTTCGTCCGCCATGTCGGCGTCACGCCCGCGGAATACCGCAAAAGCTACGAACCGTCCGAGCAGCGGTGACCAAGGTCGCTGCCACCCGGTTGATACCACGCTGGCCTGGATCCGCCTGCATGACTGCGTCCGTGAGCAACACCACCACATAGGCTGATCCATGCGCGTCTTGGCCGGTAACCGCGCCAGGGCCACACGTCGGCATCCTCGCGCTGCAGGGTGGCACCGTCGGAACTGCGCATTCGAGTGCCACGGACAAAATCCCGAGCTGGCGGGAGCGCTATCGGCAAAAGGCCCCCGGTTAGAGCGATGCCGCCGGTTGCCTCGCTGGCGTCGGTTCGTGACCCGACGCGGTTCTCCGGCGCCAGTACCCGGAGATTGTTCGCGACAGTTCTCGTTCAAAGCCGGTGCCGCTACGTTTCAGGCCATGTTCCAGCGTGAATCACCCCGAGACAAGGGGTGCGCGGGCCGCGGGTAGAGAACCCCCGACCCTGGTTACCAGGGCCCGATCTACGTGTCGTACGCGGCCGACATTCCCGTGGCCGCTGGTTTTCCGGCAAGCACGCGCGCCAGGAGCCACTTTGTCAGCCCGGGCGCCGTGTATTTTGCCACCATGCTGGTCGCAAGAAACAGATCGGCCAGCGGAAGCACATGGCTGCCCAATATCACCCAAGCCAGCGTGATGGTGCGCGTTCCGCTGATCAACCCGGCGGTGAGTGCGGTGCTGCGACCCGCACGCCAGAACAGAAACGTGCCAATCAATTCCGCGCTGAACAACATGACATAGGCGAGCAGGACGAACTCAATGCTGAGGTCCGGCTGTGCCAGGAGATGCGCCTGCATGCCTCGCATCGAGCCCATTCCAGCCAGGAACATGGCGAATACGGCGATGCCTGTCATGGCCTCTGGATTCTGACGAATGAACGATCCAGCGGCACGCTTAGCCATGATCGCCGCCAGAAATGCCCCACCGATCAGGAGAACCAGATGCAGGCAGGTCGCCAGCGGGTTTATATCGATGTGGTAACCGCCGAAAGCGGCAGCCAGTGCGGGAATGTAGAACGGTGATGCAGCCGTGCCGATAACAGTCCCAAGGAGTGCTATTCCGATATTCAGCCGGAGGATTGCGGCAAATGCGACACAGGCCGGGCTGGCTGGCACGAGCGCCCAGAACAACAGGCCCTGCGCAAGCTGCGGGCCAGGGTGAGTGAGGGCGATGAGCAGCATGACGACGACAGGAACGCCGAGCGTTGCCCACAGAACGATTAACGATACCAGTCCAACGCTTCGTACGTCGTCGCCGAGCGTTGCGCTATTGAACTTCAGGAACGAACCGAATGTAAAGATGAAGATAGCGACTGCAAGATAGGGACGGGCCAAGTCAGCTAGATATGGGACAGCGATCCCGATAAGAACACCCGCAATAACGACCGCAGCCCCATTACGTCCCGCCCACTGCAGCGCGATTTTCATATGACAGCCCCCGCGAGAAGAGAGTGATACGCAGACCTACAACCTGGGCGCGTTCTACTGAGAGCGCGTCGCAACCAGGCTCAAGATTTGGCGGCGGAAAGACACGTTTCGCTATGGACTAGATCACACTACCGAACTGATTTCAACGGAATTGCGCGCTTGCCGCGCCCTCACAGCACGGACGCCGATCGTCATTCGGACCGCCAATACGTAGGTGGCGCAGGCGATGCCAATTTTGCCGAACGGTTCAAGGCCGTATTTGCCGAACCTTCGCAGGTGAGATTCATCAGGTCAGTCCGTACCACGCGGCTCGCTACTTCAACGAAAGCAGCTGTCGGTGGGTGCAACGCGCGATCTCGGGATGCGCAATGCGCCGGACCCGCAAGGGCCGGGGAGTCGTCAAGCCGCTTTGGTCGCGGATAGCGCCTGCTCTCCAGATCGCCGTCGTGTCCCGAACCACCGTCGGACGCCGGCTATGTCGAACCAGGCAGCGTGGCAACCAGATCCAATGGGGCGTTATCGTCTTCTGTTGGTCAGGCCTGTGTTATGGGGCGACAACCGACGCCCTCTGTAATCCGGGTCGGTTATGATAATCACGGCGCCGCGATAAGCGTTAGCGCGAAGCGTGAGCCGCGATCCGCTTCAACAAACCCCATGACGCCTCGGTGGCTGAGAACAACAAAACAAGAGTAGACGCTGCGAACCAATTGTAGGACCCACCCCAGTTCAGCGCCATGCGAGACGCCGAGACAAGCAGGATCGCGAATCCGATCAGAGAAGATACGTGGCGACGGAGCGAGTAGATCCAAGATCTGCGTCTGGTGTTCAGGGCGAGCGTCTGATAGAGCCTGACGGTGGCCCAGACCGACGAAGCCGCGGATGTGATGAGCGCCACCATCCCAAAAGTCCTCGTGGTGATACCGGGAAACAGCGCCAGGAATGCCACCAGCATTACCGTCAGATAATTCTGAAACGCCTGTTCCGTCAGCGGTCTGGCGACAACCTCCTCCGGCCCAAGCGCGACGGATACGTTGATGGAGACCACGACGAACAATAGGCCAAGGAGCGCGGCAGCCGCGGTGCCGATTGTGGCGTAGAATTGTGCCCAAAGCTGCATCGTCCTTCACCTCTGAAATTCGAACGCGATCCCAGCCAGCATGCACTGCGTCAGTCGTGGCGGTGCTGACCGCGCCTCCGGGTCTGGCTCAGAATTCCCACACCGACACCTCGTCAGACGGCACGGCCCACTGCCCTTCAAGTGAGGGGCGCGCCAGCCGCGGCAACGCGACACTGACGCCCTGATACACGCTTCGAGCACAACCCGGCGAACGTCGGCGGGGCAACGGCGCCAAACGCGCGCGCACAGCCCGCGGATGTCCGCGGCGGACCTGCGCCGCTCTCGCAGCGCGGTGGCCAGGGGACGCTAACCGGAAGGTCAGGTTCTCTTCCAGTAAAAATTACCGGATCCTAATCGCAGCAGCAGCTGGAGCGGGAAGTGTTCGGCGACAGGGGACTGCATTGGAGAGCACGGTTGCCGAACTATATGATCGCTGTCTCGTTCCGAAGTTCTAGGCGCCGTATGCCGAGATCCTAAGCGCAGCAAACCGGAGTGGTCATCGTCTGCAGCAGGATCCTCAACCGACATAAAATGAACGGTATCGACGTGCCTCGCTCATAGCCGCGAGTGGTCGAACGGCAGCACTCGCAGCGTCGTGCCTCGTGGCGGTAACTCGCCGGCTGGTACGGCGCTGGCCGACTCCCGCGAGCCCTGTCACGGCGGGCACGTCAACGCGCAGCTCGTGCAGGTACCGCTGTCGCGCCCTTGCGCCGCGTTCTGGTTCATATAACGTCCGGCATGGTCCCTTCGCGTCCTTGGGATCGAAAGTCACAAATGAAAGCAAAGGGCGGGTTGGAGTGCTGCTCGGCCTGCCAAGGGAGATTGTTCGGATGAGCCGTCCTATCGTGTCAAAGCCTCTCGCGCGGCTTGCCGCCGGGGCCGCCCTGCTGTTGCTTGCAATGCCTACGCTCGCTGTTGCCGCCGCCGATGGCGTCACCTCGACGGAGATCGTTATCGGCACCACCACCGACCTGTCTGGCGTCACCGCGGTGCAGGGCGTCAATAACTCCGATTCGATCCGGATGGTGTTCGACGACGTCAACAAGGCGGGTGGAATCAACGGCAGAAAGATCCGCTACATCGTGGAAGATACGCAATACACCGTGCCTCGGGCCGTGCAGGCGATCAACAAGCTGGTCAATCTAGATGACGTGTTCTTTACGATCGCCGACGGCGGAACGCCAATGAACAATGCCGAGATGCCGATGCAGTTCGCCAAGGGCGTGCCGAACGTGTTCCCGTTGACCGGCGCCCGTGCGATGTACGAGCCTTACAACAGGCTGAAGTTTGGGCAGTTTGCTTCGTACTATGACCAGATGCGCGCCGCGCTAAAGTATTTCGTGGAGCAGCGTCACGTGAAGAAGATCTGCGCTCTGTATCAGGATTCTGACTTTGGCAAGGATGTTTATGCTGGCATAGAGGCGCAGGCGAAGGCAATGAACATGCCGATCGTTGCCACGGCTACGGACCATCCAACCGACACGGATTTCACCGCGACGCTGGCCAAGCTGCGTGATGCCAACTGCGATTTTGTTGGCATGGGGACGATCGTGCGTGACACCGTCGATATTCTCTCGCAGGCAAAGAAAATGGGCTGGCATCCGGCGTTTGTGGGCCAGGTCGCCTCGTATGACACCGCAGTGGCGACAGCGCCGGGAGGCGTCGGTGACGGCTTCTATTCCATGACGCCTGCGCTCTACGCCTATCCGGATGATCCGCGGCCTGCGGTGCAGAAGTTCGCCGCAGAGTTCAAAAAACGCTATGGTATTGCTCCCAATTTCCTCGGTGAGACCGGCTATACCTCGGCGAACCTGGTGGTGGAGGCGATGAAGAACGCAGGTCCCAACCTGACCAGGGACAGCTTCATCAAGGCAATGGAAGGCATTCACGACTATCACGACATTTTCGGTACAACGCTTGGCCTTGGCCCGCATCAGCACCATGCGGAGACCGCCGCGTACCTTGCGGTCGTGAAGGATGGACGCTGGGTACCGGTCACCACCAACCAGCTTATTTACTAACCTTCATGCTATGCCGGTCCGGCAACGTGCCGGGCCGGCAATGGTCTATGCCAGTCGCGATTGACAAGGCAAAATCGTCGCGTCTAGGTTTGTTTCCAACGAAAGGATGCGAACTGGCCGGACCGGCTGGCGCTTGAAAGGGACGAACGGCCAGCCGATGACGGAAGCGCTGCGGCTTCTCCAATTGATCGTCAATGGCGCTGCCGGCGGCTGCATTTACGGCCTGATCGCGCTCGGGTTTGTGCTGATTTATAAGGCGACCGAGGTCATCAACTTCGCCCAGGGCGACATCATGATGCTGGGCGGTTTCTTCGCCTACAGCATCGTGACTTGGTTCGGGCTGAACTATTGGGTCGGCGCAGCGCTGGCCATCATCGTTACCGCGGCGTTCGGCTATTTGCTCGATGTGGTCGTGATCCGCCGCGTGATCGGCCAACCGCAATTCGCCGTCGTGATGCTGACCTTGGGGCTCGGGTTCATTTTCCGCGCCTGCGCCGGCATTGTGTGGGGTTACGATTCGGTTGCCTACGACACGCCGTTCACCAACCACACGATCAAGCTCGGTAGCTTCGTGCTGGGCTACGATAGCCTCTCGATCATCGGCGGCACCGTGCTGCTGTGTGCTGTGCTGTATCTGTTCTTTAGTCATACGCGTCTTGGCGTTGCAATGCAGGCGTCGTCGCAGAATCAGCTTGCCGCCTATTACATGGGCATCCCGGTTCGCACAATCTTCTCTTTGATCTGGGCCATTAGCGCTGGTGTCTCCGCGGCCGCGGCGATCCTGCTGACGCCGGTTTCCATGGTCGATGTCAATATGGGTTTCCTCGGCATCAAGGCCTTTGCCGCCGCAGTGCTCGGTGGCTTCGGCTCGATCCCCGGTGCCCTGGTGGGCGGTGTGGTGATTGGCGTCGCGGAGCAACTCGCCGGCTATTACCTGCCGGCCGGATTCCAGGATGTCACGGCAAACGTAGTCCTCCTCGCCACGCTTATCCTGATGCCGCATGGACTGTTTTCTCAGCGTATCGTCAAGCGGGTGTGAAGGACCGGCTGCATGCGCACCGTTTTCAAGACTGACTACCGGCAGGACCTGACAATCTGGCGCCACTCCAGTGACCTGTTCTGGTATGGATTGCTATTGGTCGTGCTGCTGATTCTGCCGCACATGCTCGGCGACTTCTACATCGGCGAGCTTGGCGCCGTGTTCATCTATGCCATCGCCGGCACCGGGTTGATGCTGCTCACCGGCTACACCGGGTTGGTGAACCTTGGCCACGCGGCCTTTCTCGGCATCGGCGCCTACACCAATGCCGTGCTGCTGACTGCAGGCCTACCCTACCTCGTGACATTACCGGCTTCCGCGCTGTTCGCCGCGATTGCGGGTGTCGCCATTGGCGTTCCCACATTGCGTATGAGCGGCTTGTATCTAGCCATCGCCACGCTGGCGTTCGGCCAGATCGTGAGCACCGTATTCCAGAAATGGGACTCGGTGACCGGCGGGTTCAATGGACTGCCGGTGCCCACCCCGACGATTTTCGGCTTGCCCCTCCAGGGCAGCACCAGCGTCTATTACACGGCGCTGTTCATGCTGGTCGTGGTGTTGTGGATTGCTAACAACATCCTGCGCACACCATTCGGCCGTGCACTGGTTGCGATCCGCGACAGCGAGGTGTCCGCACGCAGCATGGGAATCAATGTCGCCGTCTACAAGACCATCGCGTTCGCGGTGGCCGCCGCGATGGCCGGCCTGGCCGGCGGGCTGTTTGCGCAATACGTAAACTTCCTTGCGCCCGATTCCTTCGACGTGCTGCTGTCGGTACAGTTCCTCACCATCGTGTTTGTCGGCGGCATCGGCTCGTTGCAGGGCGTGATCTATGGTGCCTTGTTCGTGCGCCTGTTGCCGCAGGGCATCGCGCTGATCCGCGACGATCTTCCAGGACATATCGGCCATCTGCCGGGGTTGGAGCCTTCGCTGTTCGGCCT
>JASHVB010000839.1 GCA_030039695.1 Acetobacteraceae bacterium | reverse complement strand
GCAGAGCCCCATTTCGTCGATCGCAATTCCCTGCTGTAATGGCGGCGTGGCCCTAAGCCTTAAGGGGCAGGGAATGCGACGTCGCAGTTTCATGCAGCGAGTCGCCGCGTCTGCGGCGTGGCCGTTCGCTGCGTGCACGCAGGCCGACGACTTTTCCAGGCAGAGCGATGCATTCTTGGAGCAGGCGAAATCGCTTGGTGCTCCCATGGTCGCCGTTCAGCGCGCCCTCGAGATCTCGCGCCAACCGGTGTTTCCCAAGAAGGACGTGCTCGCGGTGTTCGACATTTCCCAGCCGTCGGCGGAGAAAAGATTCTACGTGCTCGATTTAAAGGCTGAGCAGGTCACCGCCCACTACGCCGCGCACGGGCGCGACAATGGCCCCAAGGTCAAGGCCGTGAAGTTCAAGGGCTTCCAGAAGGACCTCGACATGGTGCCACTTGGCCCGCTCAAGACCGCGCATTCTGAGGTGATGGATTACTATAAGACAATCGTCGATCGCTACGACGGCACCGTCTACCGCAACATGATTGTGGCCGTGCTCAAGGGTGCCGCGGCCTACAACAGTTACATCGATGACACGCCGCCGTACAAGTGGATCATCCACCCGAACTGGTACACCACTGCCGGTTTTCGCGCCAATAACGACGGGATGCTCGGGCGCAGCAATGGCTGCATCACCCTCGACCCTGTCGAGAGCAATGCAGTCATCACACGGCTCCAGGACGGCGCGCTGATCTATGTGACCGTCGGCGACGCGCCGATCGAGCAATATTTGTAAGTCGCGAAGCGAGCGATTTGTTGCTGCGCCGCTTAAATGCCCGCTTTTGGCACGACGTCGCCATTCAGAACCGGCGCGAATGAATTGCGGCTCTCCACCCCTCCGAGTCGTGGAGCAGGGGAACCGCTCCCGACCCATAGCGGACATTCCCGACCTGTGCGTCGGTCGGCGCAACCTGGACGACAACGGCCACTTGCGTGAGGGCGATCAACCGCCGATCCGGCGCAGCGCCCTGCCGGACCGCTTGGCCATTCCGTATCCCACAGGACGCATGGCGGCATGATAGGTTTCGCTACCGATGAGCCGGCATCGCCTGATGGATCGGGATGACAGACAGCATCTGCACACGCCACTCACCATCGTAGTGGATATCATAGGCAGCCCAGCGGGCGTGGCTTGCCGGGTTTCCAGTGACGGTCACCTCGCCGTAGCCCCAAGCGCCGTCACCTGAGGCGGTAGCGCTTTCCACAGTACAGCGATGGGTCGTCTGCCCGTGGCTGTAAATCTTGCGAAACAGGTCGGTGATGGCTGCTCGCCCTTTCACGACGGCCCCGTCAGGGGGAATGAGAATGGCATCTTCCTTGAAAAACTGACCAACCGCGGGAGCACCTTTGGTGTTCCAGGTGGTATCAAAGGTGCGGCAGAAGTCTTGAAGCGACTTCGTCATGTCGTCGGATTGTGCATGGGCCGCCGCCGCACCAATCAGCAGCACGAGAGGTGCCACCGCTGCCGCGAGTCGTCTCATTGTCGCCTCCCCGTTTGCGAGTTCTTTTGGACACAATGCACCTTTCGTCCGGTTTACGCAACAGACGGGCGAGGTACCCTTATGCTTTAATATCCTGTCCGCTCTCCACCCTAACCGGTCATTGGATGGGGCCGTTGGTATAATCTTGAGCCGTTGAGTTTATCTGCGCCAATTAGCCGCGTTGCGACGGAATACGACAGACGGGGTGGTCTCAGTATTATGTATCTAGTGGCGAGCGAAAACTCGCTCACGCGTGCCAGGACATGGGCGGGCTTTCTTGACTGCTACAAGGCGGCAACGTTTCAGAGCAGGCAAGCACACGAGGTCACGGCTTTTCAGGCTGGGTATCATTCCCATTCGGGGGCATTTGCGCCGCTCGGGACCGAGACAGTCTCTGGCGTCGATGAACCGCAGCGTCCGCTACCCCGGAGAGGCCGCATCAAAGCGCCGCTTTGCGGCGCGCGGCCTCGGAGGCCCGGAGGGCGCGCGGAGCGCGGGTTCTCTCACACCGCGTTGTCAGCGGAGATAAAGCAAAAGAGCCGACCCTTGCGGGCCGGCCCTCGCCCAGCGGGGTCAGTAGGGGAGATCCGCCTCTGTGATCTCCGGTGCGTCCCAAACGATGCAAGTCTGGTCGAAGTCGCGGTGCCAGGTTTCGACGTGGCGGATCGTATAGCCCTGCGCGGTGAGAGCGGCGTTGTCTTCCTGCGCGTTGAGGTCCGTGACGACGGTGGCGGCGTCGAGATATGTCATCGATTGTCTCCCAATCTGCACCAGCCCAATTGCTGATAGGCAGCGGGAATGCCGGTCTTCGGGACAGCTCAACCCTTGAGGTATGCGAGCGGGCGGGGTCGGGGTGCGGCAGACGCGGGCCTTCTTCAGGCCTGCGGCTGACGCGGCCCGGCCCTGCTGTAGCTGGCATGCTTCAACCGCGCTGCGCGCGGCGCCGAAGGCGGGGTTGAACTGGCCCGACCTTGGCCGGCATTACAATAGAAAGAACAGCAGGTAAGCGCGTGGTGCGGGATTAGCTGAGCCTTTCGAGCCAGGCTCCACGCAAGACCACACGCAATCCGTTCTGTTGCCTATCTCCAGCCCATGTGGGTCGCGCCGACTTCGCGTGCGCGTGCGACGAGCATGGCGAGGTCATAGAGACGTCGCTCGATGTAACCCTCGTCTCGGCCGCCCTCGATGAAAGTTGGTCCAGCCCCGATCGGCGGGAGCTCGCACGATGGAAGAACAGGGGAGCGTTTTCCGAGGCTCCGTCGCAACGCGCCTGTGACGAGCTCGGCGAACTCGTCGATGCGGGGTGGTTCGTCGATCCAGGTCTCGTCAGGATAGCCAAGGCGAGCCAGGACATCGGCGGCGTTGCGGTTGTTGAGCTCGAGCTGGAATAGCTCGGGTTCACGCCGGCAAACATCGGGGCACTTCCAGAAGTGCCCATCGCCATCTGGGGCTGAGTATGGCAGGAACGTCACGGTCATGGGGGTTCTCCGTTTCGTTTGTTAGTTCGAGTCCCGGACGTCGCCCGTACGGTCATGGGGCGTGCAGCAGGGCAAGGACGCGCGTCGAGCGCGCTACGCTTGACCCTTGCCGTGCCGCACGGATCCATGACAGGCGCCTTCGTTTGTAAGTACGGATTGCTAACGTCGGCGCTGATGGCGTCGCAGCCGGTCAGGCGCTGAACGCCGCCGTCACAAGCAGCGTAACGTTGGTGCGTTCGCCAACCGCAGCAGAACGTCGCCGTGACACGGTTGCGGCGTGCACCAACAAACGAGGTGGCGGCCGCGAAGGCGATCCAGTTGTGCGAGCAGATGCGGTTGTTGTGCGAGCCAGCGTTCGTATTTCGTGATGACGTCCCAGCGATTTCCGTCTTTGCCGAGTACGAATGGATTACCCCAGATGCTTGGCCGGCCGATGTAGACCGAGTTCGGGACGAAGCCACGGAGTCGCTTTTTGTTCAGAACCTTTGGTGTGTCCGCCTGGTGCATCGTTCGCGCCCTTCCGCTCTGAGGCCGCCGGTGCGGGGCCTCGATGCGGCATGGCCGGGGCGCGGGGCCATGGCGGCGGAGGGGCGCGATGCGGGAGGGGGATCGCCCGGCTTGGCAGGGCGCGCGCGAAGCGAGCGATCGAAAGTCGGGGATACCCGCATCGCGGGCAAAGCCCTTGCCCCGAAGCGCCGGGGTGCGCCACAGGATATCCGCATCGATGATAGCCTTCACCGGCGTCTCTGGGCGGAGGTGGCACGGAGCAGCGCGACATGGTTGAATGACAAGACGAATTGCCATGGACTAG
>JASHVB010000838.1 GCA_030039695.1 Acetobacteraceae bacterium | reverse complement strand
ATGGATGCCGCCGCGAGAGAACATCTGCCCGAGTGCCTGCGTCACCAGCGAATCATTCGGGAAACGGTCGGACGAGCCATCGATGGTCAGCCCGAATCCCTGCGGGTAACCGGCGTCAGCCAGCAGCTGCTTCGCAGCTTTCGGATCATACGGCGTCGGCTGCAGATCGGGCGCATAACCGCCCGTCCCCTCTGGCGCCATCTGGCCGGCGGGTGCGCCGGCGCCATTCAGCAGACGATCGACGATTGCCTTGCGATTGATCATCATCGACATGGCATGGCGGACCCGCTGGTCCTTCAACGGGTTAACGTCCATCGGCTTGCCGGATTTGTCGGTCACCAGCGGACTCTGGTCCCGCGCGGAATCGATCCCCAGGTACACTATGCGGGTGGTAACGGTCGAGAAAGTCTTGATGCCCGCATGCGCGCTCAGCATCGGCATGTCCGCGGGAGACACCTCTTCGATCACATCCACCTGCTTCGAGAGCAGCGCTGCCGTGCGCGATGCCGGATTGGCGATGAATTTCAGTGTCACCTTGTCGAATTGCGGCTTGGTGCCCCAGTAGTACGGATTGGGTGTCATGACCACGTTGTCACCTGGCGCGGCGGACACGAAACGGTATGGTCCGGTGCCGATCATCGCGCGCCCGGAATTGAAATCCGCCGTGGTGACAGATGCGCCGAGATGCGCCGGGATGATATAAATGCGCCCGATCTGATCCTGCAGAAGAGGGGTCGGGTGGACGGTATGGATCCGGATCGTCACCGGGTCGACTATCTCGACGGACTTCACGGAGGAGAGAAACGCGCCGAGCGGACCGGGGCTGTTCGGAACGTTGCGTGCCCGTTGAAGCGAGAATGCGACATCATTGGCGCTGAACGGCGTGCCGTCGCTGAACTTCACGTTGGGACGAAGTTTCACTTCCCACGTCAGCGGATCGACCAGGGTCCAGGACAGCGCCAGCCCCGGATGTTTCTGCAGTTTCGAGTCGAACTGCACGAGGCTGTCGAACATGTTCTGCGCCGTGGCGTCGTCGTTGCCCAGATCGGAAAACTGCGGATCGAGCGCTGCCTGTTCCGTTGCACGGCCGATCACGAGGTCGGCTGCCTGCGCGACGGCCGGCGCCATCGCGATGCCAAGCCCGAGGCCGACCAGTCCGATCATCGTTAGTCGCATCAATGTCTCCTCCTGTGGGCGAGGCCGCGGTCGCGGACGCCCCATCTTGGGTTTCAGATACACGGATGCGGGAAGAAGGCCACTGTCCGACGTGCATGTCTGAGCCGCACGCGGAGCGGTTCTGGCGGTTGGGGCGGAACGCCCGGACACGCGCGGTTTCCGTGTAGCCGCCTCGCACTTGGTCCCCGGACCAACTCGACCTGCGGCGGTCTGGATGCCCGTCCGTCCGACCAACCTGCCTCGGGCATGTTGACCAGGGTGATGTAAGAATGCGGCGGCGGCGGCACGTTTCGGGTGGGTCCGGCGTCGCAGTCGGGCCCTGGCTGACGAGTTGAGACCAACCCGCCCGAGAGGACATCTATTGGGTGTCGTTTCTCGCTCGCCCCGTTGCGTTCATACTCGCAGCTTCAATTGCGGCATACGACCCGCCATGGCGGTAGCCATTGCAGATGGTGAGCGTAGATTAACCTGCCCTCGAGCGTGCGGACCTCATCACGCCGCTGAAGCGAAGCTTCTGTCGCTATTTGGCGATCTTTCCGCTCAGGGGACACCGGTTACGATCCGGGTGCGAGTGGGTCGCTGGCGCGGCCGGACAGCACGATTTGCGGCAAGCGGTCTTAGATCATCGAGAAGCCGCGTTCCGGCGTCCAATATGGCTGCGGTGCCGTCCGCCGAGACATTCACGCCGTTCGTCGCCGGACCAAGAACGCTAAGCATCTCGCCAAAAGATGCAGTAGTTTGCTGCAAGACGGGCGCAGATGATGTGCTGTGACAGGTATCAGTACGACCCCGGCGTGTCCTGCACTGGTTCGATTGCGTACGGCCTGATATGCGGCGTGGCGTGGGAGAATGTTATATGCACATGGCGCACTCCGTTCTGGCCTAATAGGATTGTTGCGGAAGGCGCTATCGAGGTGATCACATAACCGCCGACCTTAGCGCCCATTGCTGCCGTTACAACCTTGCCTTCTGCGGACGCGAACATGGCGAGGCGCGTTCCGGGGGCGATGATGACGCCGGTCAGGCGCGGTAGCATCGGGACGCTGGATTGTACCGTCTCTGCTGCGGACGGTCGACGAGACGACGCGAATAAGGGCCTAGCAAGAATGGTCTGCTCATATATTGCGTACTTTCGTGTCCTCAAGGCTGCTGATGCTTCTCGCCGCCCTGACATAAATGCCGCCCGTAGCGGAACAGTAATCGCAGGACTCGACCGCGCCGGAATGGGCGCAGGTCCAAGCTCCCACGTCAGCGCCAGCCCTAGCGCGGTTGCCAACAACCACATACTGCGCATTCGTCGCATTCCCGGCGTGTCACGTGAGCGACGCGGCGATCGGGCCGCCGCGTCGTCCAGCGTTCTTCAGTGTCGTCGCGTGTCGACCGAGACAGTGTTATGCTGAGCGCAATGGCTCGTCATAGCGCGCCGCGGGCCGCCCCATAGCTGGGTCGGTGATTGCTGGAACACGTGATAGTGGTTGCAGAAATGGCCGGCCGGCTCGACCCGCCATGCACCCTGATCCACCTCAGGGTTGTTTCCGGCGACGACCGTGGCCCTGCCGTCGGGCGGGTAATAAACGGTGTAATTCACACCCCATGCGGTGGTTCCGTAGGAGGTTAAGCCCTCCGTCCCAATCAGCTTCCGCCACTCCGCCGCGGTCCGCAGATGCGCTGATGGCGGTACTGTCTGGGGCGAAGCACAGGATGCAAGCGCGACGCCGACGACGGCGCATCATATAGGCGATTGGGTCACTGGACTTCGCCTCCATTTTTGTTCTTGTGGCTAATCCACAATGACGACGACCGTTGTTTTTCGTCAACCATATCCGACGTACGGGAAAGGCCGGCCCCGAAGGACCAGCTCGTCTCGTCAGCGACCCTGGACGCTAATGATGGCGCTCGGACGGTTTGTGCGCCCGGCGTGTCATTTCTTCTTTTGCATCTTGCTCCGCGAATTCCGCCTCCACCTCCCTTATCACCTCGAGCGCTGCGTCAAGGCCACGGTCATCGATCCTCCCAGCGGCATGCTGGCGTCTCAGCTCGGCCGCCATGGCACCGGCGGGGTCCAACATTTCTGTCAGCATCGGGGATTGAGCGATTTCGGCCGCGTGGTGCGTCCGAATGTAGCCCCTGGCCTCGCCATAGGTCGCGGTCGCACCTAGGCGTTTGCGGGCCGCCCGCAGCCATGCCAAGAGTTTTGCGGTGGCGTCTTGCTTGTTCATAGCGTTGCCGCGCGACAGCCCAGGCGACATCCTTCATCACGACCACGCCGATTGGATCTGCTCAATTCGCAATTCTCCCTTCGCTCCAGCCCTCAGCACCCGCGGGCACGTCAGGTCGGAAGCGTTCATATAGCCGGAACCCGACGCGGTTCACCTCCGCCGGCGGTAACGATGCCGCCAGGGCTTCCATCGCCGCGCGGGCTTCGCCCAGCCGATCGCCGAACGCCCGGGCGACGTACGACTGGACGCTGCGTGCCGATGCAGGCTGGCCGTTGTCGTCAGCTCGCAGCGTGCCATCGTCCGCCGGCACGACTGGCACATCCCGCCCGAGGAGGCGCACGACCTGGCGCTGCGGCTTCAACGCGGCTGCCCGCTCACGCCGTTCTGCGGCTTCCTGTGTCTCATCGGCGATACCGAGACTCCGTGCCTTGGCGCGCGCGCCGGAGCCGGCCACGAAGCGCCCCAGCGTCAGCGCGGTGTCGGTCGGAAAGCCGAGACGTTCGGCCACGACGGTCGCCCAGAGCGTCCGGATCGGGGCGCGGTTTACGCGGATGGGGGCGGTGGTGGACATGGTTGGAGCGTACGACGCGCAACGCGGACGGCCAACCGTGTCGATAGCGGGATGCGCTGCCGACACAAAGAAGGCGGCCGGGACGCGGTGACGACGAGGCCGCTGCACCGAAAGTGCATTACCCCCGCTTTTGGATACGGCGCTCCTCATCCGAGCGCCGGAGGGACTTGACCCCTCCTGATCTGGGCGCTGCCCAGCGCACAATAAGGACCCGTCCGGCTCCTCGCCTGTTCCCCGACAGCTTGGTCTTCTCGACCTCCTATAGTGGTCCGGATCGCCTATGCGATACGGCCCAGGTGAGGTCTCCCAGCTTCCGACGCGCTCCTTTTGAACGTGATATGGTCTTCAACCCTGGCAGGGCGTCAGCGCCTCGCGTATCGGCGCCGCACATATGCCTTTGCGCAGTGGTGAAAGTCTCGGCCCCTGCAGTGTCAGTATTTCGAGGCTCAACGTTTCGCCGTGGTCGTCACCTTCCACGCTGCAACACTCGCTACCAGGCAGACGCTACTCCTTACCCGGGCCGGACTTTCACCGGCTGGATCGCGCCAGCTTCGCCTGGCGCACCACCACCACCTACTCCTTGCCAGCCTCCCGGCGCACACCGCTTTCGACCCATCGGAGACACAGACGGGCGCAGGGAGGCTTCCTGGAAGCGGACAAAAACGAGTGCGCTGGCGGCTGATGAGGTGCAAGCCCGATGCGCAGTGACGCGTGCCAGCTTACCCACGCGTAGAGGATACCTTTTTCTGCTCTGTCGCCGCTATCGGCAGTTGTGCCACCCGCCGTCTTTCGTATCCGTCGGGACCAAGGCGGC
>JASHVB010000837.1 GCA_030039695.1 Acetobacteraceae bacterium | reverse complement strand
TTCCGTATGGTTCGCGCCCGACTCGCTGCTTTGCTCCGTCATGTCGGGCACCCCACCGCAAACCCCACTGTGGGCCACTAGGCCGTACTGCAGCTCGACTTAGGGTGTCGGGCGACGGCGCCAGGGTTCCTATTCTTGAAGCCAGTCTTCCGCCTATCGATTGAATACTGGATCATGTGGCCACGAGCGACGGTGATTTTAATACGATCACGCCAGCGCCGACGTTTGAGCAAGCTTAGTCGTCAGGTCATCACCAAGACAAAACCTGAGACTGAGTGTTGACCTACGTCGCGCAAAATGATCGCGCGCCAAAACGCATTGTCGGGCCATGCCATCCGGCCCGGGCTTCGATTGTCGGTCAATTGCGGCGGGTCCTACGCAGTCATATGGGAAGCCAGTCTGGAACACAGTGCCGGATTCAGCGGCGATTGGTACCGCACACCGGTCCAAGAGCCGTTTCGCCACGCTCATATGAGCGGCGTCCCCGCCGTAAGATGATCATACACCAGCCGGAGACAGGCGATCGCACCGTCAGAGCGATGCTGTGCTTATGTAGCGCGGCGATCAGGCCATTGTCAGCACCATCCGGAAACGCGCATTGCCCCGCATCATTCGCGCATAAGCCACCGCGGCATCCGCGAGCGGCATCGTCTCGATCATCGGACGCACGCTCGCCAGCGTACTGAACGCGAGTGTGTCCTGCGCGTCGATTGATGTGCCGGCCACGTGGCCCACAACGCTACGGCTGGCGCCGATCAACTGGAGCGGAGAGACCTGGATCGGTCTGGTATCGACCCCCACTACGATGAGCCGCCCATGCACCGCGAGTCCATCTATAGCGGACGTCATTGCCTCCGCATCGGTGAGGGTTGCCAGGACGGCCCGCGCACCACCGAGGCGGTTGAGTGCCGCTGCCACGTCCTCTCTTGCATTGTCGATGAAGTGGTGTGCACCGAGCTTACCCGAGAGCTCCGCCTTATCGGCGCCGCGCGCGATTGCAACGGTGCGGAAGCCAAGCTTGTTCGCATACTGCACGCCAAGGTGACCAAGGCCGCCGATTCCGAGGATCCCGACCACGTCACCCGGCATTGCTCCGCTGTGGCGGAGCGCATTGAAGGTCGTGACTCCGGCGCAGAGCAGCGGTGCGGTCTCGGCCGCGGCAAGCTCGTCGGGGATTGCCGCGAGTGCATCGGCAGGAGCCACAATCGCCTCCGCATAGCCACCGTCGTAGGAAATGCCTGGGATCCGCAGGTTGCGGCAGTCGATCAGCCAGCCGCGTCGGCACGGCTCGCAGTATCCGCAGTGCCCGCCAAACCAACCGACGCCCACGCGCTGTCCGACGCGCCAACCAACAACGTGGGGACCAAGCGCATCGATTACCCCCGCAATCTCGTGTCCCGGGATGCGCGGGTAGGAAACGCCGGGGAACAGGCCTTCAACGGTGAAACTGTCACTGTGGCAGACGCCGCACGCCTCGATGCGGACCCGAACCTCGCCTCGCGCGGGCTCGGGCACCTCGCGCTCGACGAGTTCGAGCGAACCGCCGGCCCGCCCCACCTGAACCGCCTGCATCTTTGCCACTGCCATCTCCTCGTCCGTTGGCACGGTCAACACTTACGGCCGGACGGACCAGCCCGTCCCTTTCCCTTTTTGGACCACCAAACGTCAGATCGGCGGCCCGGGGTGTCGGATCGCCGCCATCTATCCGACTGGTCGCGCACGTTCTTTAATTCCCGGGTGCAGTTTTGTTGAATCCCGTCACGACTTTCAGGGACTGAGATTGAGAACGGCACACAGGTAGCGGCAGAGCGAATTGCCAGCCGGTCACGTCACCGAAATGCTCTGCGCCGCGCCCAATCGATCACACGGAAGGGAAAAACTCAAGAAAACCAGGAAAGACCCGACGCTGTTTCCTGCGTAAGTCACCATTGTGACAGACTATTAGGAGACCGCAATGCTCAGCTCTGAGCGTACTTCTCAGTGTTGGCTGCAGTGCGGGCGCTGCAAGCAACCCGCGGTGCAATTGGCAAAACGAGTCACAGTGATTCCGGTCTCTACGCGGCGCGCAGCGCCATCGCGGGTGACGCGGTTCTCCTGCTGGTGCGCAGCAAGGAACGCACCAGGTAGGTCACGCTCTACGTTCGCCATATCAACGAGGCGAGCCTGATCACCCAGCCTCTGGTGGCGACGCAACCGGGACGAATGCGCGACGCTGCGCCTGCTGCACGCTGGCGGCGCACGCTAGCCGCTCATACCGGGCATAGAAATCAGTCCGGATCAATCGGAGCCGCACCACGCCGCGAGTGTTGGCTGATCAGGGTGATCCTAGTTACGACTTCGAGCCACATTCACTTGAACAGGAGGTATGCGACATGAGGGCACAGATCATCAGCGGCGTTGCCGCGGCAGCGGTGGCATTGGGCTCAGCGGCAGCGGTCGCGCAGAACGATGTGTCGTCGAGCTGGCAAGTCGACGGGCATAGCCAGCTCGGGCAGAGCGCTGCGAGCCGCGTCCATGGACCGGGCATGGTTTTGGCACAGGCTGGCGCGACCATCGGCGATGGCTCGAGTCCCGGCTATCTGAAGGAGCAAAAGCGGATCGTCGACGAGCCCGGGTACAACGTAGGCGCAGGCACCGCCCACGTTGGTGACGGTTCCAAACCCGGCCATGCGGAGCAACAGCAGCAACTTGTGAACGGGCCAGGGTACAATGTAGGTGCCGGAGCTGCGCAAATCGGCGATGGCTCCAGTGCCGGCTATCTGAAGGAGCAGAAGCGGATTGTCGACGAGCCCGGATACAGCATTGGCGGCAGCACCGCGCACGTTGTCGACGGTTCCAACTCAAGCAATCAGAAGACACAGCGGTAGGAGTACAACGACGCCCGATTCCACGTGGGAACTGCATCCGCTGCGAAGACAGCAGGGTAAGCGTCTCATGCGCCTGGGGCCCGCTCGCTCAGAGAGGGACGAGCGACTACGGGCCCCTTGCCGTGTTCACGGCAGGCAATTAGAGATCCTGTCTCACGTCTGCAGCGCGCCCGCACCTCTTTCGCAGCGGCATGACCCCCAGGTTTGCGACGGTCGCATGATATCCACCCGGTGCTTCAGACAGCCGATCGCCCGCGCATCCCACGGACCAACCGTCCCGGCAACGCGCCGGTAGCTACGCCATCGCGATAAACGATCGCTCCCGACACGATGGTCGCATCGAAGCCCTCGGTCCGCTGGACCAGCCGCTTTCCTCCAGCCGGCAGGTCATAGACGATCTCCGGAGAGCGTAGCCTCAGGTGATCGTAGTCGATCACGTTCAGGTCGGCTTTTAGACCTACCTGCAACAACCCGCGATCGCTCAAACCGATCGCCGCGGCGTTGTCGCGGGTGAGACGCTTGATCGCCCAGGCGACGGGAAAAAGCTCGCCGCGGCTGCGATCGCGTGTCCAATGGGTCAGCGTATAGCTGGTGGCGGACGCGTCGCACATAATCCCGACGTGCGCGCCGCCATCACCAAGCCCGATCAACGTGTCGGGATGAGCGATCATCTCGCGCACCACATCCAGGTTTTTAGCGGCGTAGTTCGTGACGGGAAGATACAGAATTGCTCTGCCGTCGCCTTGCATCATCAGGTCATAGGCGACCTCGTCCGCCGAACGACTTTCCCGTGCCGCAATCGCAGCAACGCTGTCCTCGGGCGCGGGTTCATAGTTTGGCGGATCACCTAACGGGAATAGCGTATCCCAGCGCTGAACGCGCAGCGTGCGCCTGCTCCCGTCAAAGGGTTCCGCCAGCAGCTTCGCCCGGAAGGCGGGGTCACGCAGATGTTGCATCCGTTCGGCAAACGGTAAATGAGCGAGCTGTTGGTAGCTCGCCCGCCCCATGAACGGATTCTGCGACAGTTCGAATCCCAGCAACACGCTGGTAGGACGGGATCGCACCTGCCCCGTAATTCGTAGTCCTGCCTCGTTCGCGGCCGCGATCTGATCCAGCAGAGCGCGCCATCCCTGTGGCCTTGCCTCCGACTGCAGTAAGGTCAGTGTCACAGGACGGCCGGACATCTCCGCGAGATCGCGGAATAATCCAAACTCCTCGTCTTGATTTTCAAAGTCCGAAACGATCTGCAGCCAACCCGCACCTGCCGACCGCATGGCACGCGCGATCGCGGTTAGTTCGGCCCGTTCCGCCCGCAGCGTCGGAATATGCTTGCCGTCCAACGTCCGGTGGTTGAGTGTTCGAGACGTAGAAAAGCCCAAGGCGCCCGCGCGAATCCCTTCCTCGGTCAGTTCCGCCATACGCCGGCGATCTTGCTCTGTCGCGGATTCACGGTCGGCCCCACGTTGTCCCATCACGTAGACGCGCAGTGCGGCATGTGGAACCTGTGCCGCGATATCGGCGTCGTACCGCCGTGCATCCAGCGCATTGAGGAAATCGGGAAAGCTCTGCCAGTTCCATGGCAACCCTTCGGTCAGTACGACCTCGGGGATATCCTCCACGCCTTCCATCAGCTTCACCAGCATGTCGCGCTGATCGGGCTGGCATGGTGCGAAACCGACGCCACAATTGCCCAGCAAAACGGTCGTGACGCCGTTCCAAGTGGAAGGCGACAAGCGTTCGCTCCAGGTCACCTGAGCGTCGTAATGGGTATGCACATCGACGAAGCCCGGCGTGACGAGTTTATGGTTCGCGTCAATCTCTACGGCGCCTTTTGGGATGTCGCCGCCGATCGCACTGATCCGGCCATCTGTGATAGCAATATCGGCTCCGAATGGATCGCCACCGCTGCCGTCCACGATCGTGCCGTTACGGATTACCAAGGTCGGCGCCGTGGACATTCGACTCTCCTGCGATTTGTCGGCCAGGAAGCGTATCGGCAGCTCAGCCGACGAGCAAGGCAAGGCATTGCCAAGTCAACCGTAGCCGGCTTGTCCCCGGTGAGACTGGTGCAATGACAATGCGCGCTGATACGTGCCCTAGGACTGCGGTTCGTAACCGATCCAGCCAACGTCACCGCCGTCGATGTCAATCAACGTGACCGCCTTCGTGAGGTGGGGTGGCAGGCGGATCGGGCCCAGGCGTTGCTCGCCGAGAGTATTGCAGTCGAAGCCGCGGCCTGCCGTCCTGGATCCGATCACGCCGGCTCGCGCGCGGTTGCAAGAAGTGTAGCGACGAAGCAATCTTCCACGCTCCGCTATCAGCCTAGGGATACTGGGACGAATGTCCACCTACGACCCATTGAACTTCGCGCCGCTGCGCTTTCATGCCGCGCTCGCCTCGTTCCGTTCCTGCCAGGATACGCCGCGAGCCTATCTCGAGCGATGTCTAGAGACGATCGCGGTTCGCGAACCGATTGTGCGCGCTTGGGTCGTGCTAAACAAGTCTGGTGCACGCGCGCAGGCAGATGCCAGCACGTCCCGCTGGCGGAATGGGCATCCGCTTTCTCCAATCGATGGCATGCCGATCGGCATCAAAGATCTGCTTGAAACATTTGACATGCCAACCCAGATGGGCTGCGCCGCCTACGATGGGAATTTCCCACGGCGTGACAACACCGCCGTGTGGGCATTGCGTGAGGCGGGCGCCATCATACTGGGCAAGACCGTCACGACTGAACTTGGCGGGTCCCACCCCGGCCCGACGACAAACCCGTTCGATCCTGCCTGCACACCGGGCGGGTCCTCGTCGGGCTCGGCTGCCGCCGTTGCGGCCTGCATGGTGCCAACGGCAATCGGCACGCAGGTAGGTGGCTCCATCATCCGCCCCGCCAGCTATTGCGCCAATTGGGCGCTGAAGCCGTCGCAGGGTGCGATCAACCGCGGCGAGCGACAGGCCACGAGCATGAGCACGCATGGCGTGCATGCCGGCTGCGTGGAGGATATGTGGGTGACGGCGATCGCCATCGCGACGCGTGCGGGCGGCGATCCCGGCCGCGCACACTTGCAGGGCCCGGCCGAAACGCCGGCGGCGCATCGGCCTCTCGCGTTGGGGATCATGCAGACCGAAGGTTGGGCGACCCTCGATGACAACACGTGCGAGGCGTTCGCGGAGGTGGTGTCGCATCTTGCCGCAAGCGGCATCGAGATTCGCCGGAGGGAGAGCGACCCCGCAATCGAACGCTTTGAGCAAGCTATTGTCGGAGCGCAGAAACTGGCAAACAGTATCACCGCCTGGGAGAACCATTGGGCGATGCGGAATTTGGTTGCACAGAGCCCCGGTGACGTGAGCACACGCGCGAAGAAAGTGCTCACGATTGCCGAAGAGCTCGGCGTGCAAGGCTACGAGGACCTGTTGCGACGACGGCAGGTCGTGCGCGATGTGCACAGAGCATTGGCGACTGGTGTCGACGCCTTGCTCGCACCGGCGTCGCCCGGCCCGGCGCCGCTCTGGAGCGGCGACGTCCCTGGTCAACCGCTCGCTCCGCGGCCAACCGGCGATGCGGTGTTCAACACGCCGAGTTCACTGCTGGGCGCGCCGGTAGTCACTGTACCTCTGATGGCTGTAAACAACATGCCGATGGGGCTACAGATCATGGGGCAACCGGGAATGGATGCACGGGTCACGGCGATCGCACGCTGGCTCGCCGCTACTGTTCCATTCATTCACCGGTAACGCACATCTACCGCGTGCCGCCTGGCCAGGGGTTTCCTCCAATTCCCTTGGTCGCGAGCGCAGCATTCGGCGTGGCTCTCGCTTCACCGCCGGTTTGAGACGGAAGGAAAAACGGGCGGTGATTGCCGTACCACACTATCCGTGCAGGAAGCGTCGCAGCGCCTCGCGATTATCGTGCTCGGCCTGCCTGGTCACGCGGGCATTCGTGGCCCGATAAAAGCCATGATACGTCCGCGGATACATGTGAAACTCGACCGGCACTCCGGCACGACTCAGGCGATCCGCATAGCTCATGTTTTCTTCGAGGAAGAGATCAAGACCGCCGACCGAAATGTACGTTGGAGGCAAGTCCGACAAATCCGCCGCCCGCGAAGCCGCCGCGTAAGGCGAGACGTCGGCCGACCCCGGTTCTCTGCCGAGCAGAGATTGCCAGCCGAAATAGTTGTTCGCTTGCGTCCAAACGAATTCACCGGCGTGGGGATGCAGGGCCTTGCGCACCGCCGTGCGGTCGTCGATCATCGGGTAGATCAGGTGCTGAAAAGCGAATTTTGGCCCGCTGTGGTCGCGGGCATAAAGAGCCACTGCGGCTGCGAAGCCACCACCCCCGCTCTCACCCTTGATACCGATACGGGTGGGATCAAGTCCGAGCTCGTCGGCATTCGCGTGCAGCCAAACGAACACCGAGTAGATGTCTTCCAGTGGAGCCGGATGCGGTGCTTCCGGTGCGAGACGATAATCAACAGAATAAATTGCACACCTCAGCTCCGACGCGAGCAGCCTATTCTCCATATCCTTCATCTCAGGCGCGCCCATTACGAAGCCGCCACCATGGACATGCACGATAGTGGGGAGTGGTCTGTCAGAGTTAGTTGGGCGATAGGTCAGGACGCGAATCGGCTTCGCGCCAAACGCGCTCTGGACACGGATTCCGGCGACGGCGACATCGGGCAGCTCTGGCACGGAAACAGCGTCCAGAGCCTTTAGCAAATCGGCGCGACGCTGCGTCAGTGAATCGGCAGTCAGCGGCAGCAATGGCCACAGCGCGAGCGCATCGCGCAGTTCAGGGTCAACAATGTCAATGGTACTCATGAATGCCAATTGCGTCCGTTTGATATCATGCGATACAGTAATGGAGGAATTGCCTGGCGACAAGCGGGCGCCGGCTAGCATTGTTTCGAGTGCGAGCGCCCACGCCGGTGGCGTTTGACCCGAGGATCGTGGAACGCGTGGAGGACGCTGCCCGGTTACGCGGGCTGACCTCGACCCGAGAAGACCGCCGAAAGCTGTGCCGCAATCGTGAGGTTTGCTTGCATGCTGATCCGACTCAAATCAGTCCACGGGGCCTAGCGGAACCTTGCGGACCCATCTTTTTGGATGATCCCCTCATGTGTCAAATTTACACAGTCATCTGCTCGCGCGGTGGTGGTGACGCCGAACCCCACCGCAGTCGCGGGAATGCGAGCAAGCAAGCTCGCTGGTCATTCGCTGTCGAAGCCGAAAGCATCGGCGGGTCAGACCAGTAGCAGCGAGGGGTACATCGCGCGAGCCACGACCGGATCCTGATCGCCTCACGGCGCGTTCACTCGGGTCGGTTCGCGAGTGCAAATCCGGAAAGGTACTGGTTGCGGTCACCGTCGAAGGCCTGGGCCATGGCAGCGGCTGAGCCGGTCAGCATCGACAGCAGCGATATATCGCCGGTCCAGCCAGTCTGATGGCTGGCGCCGATGCCGGCGCCGTTGTCGCCATGGAAATACTCATAGAACAAGATCAGGTCGCGCCAATGCGGGTCAGTTTGGAACGTTTCGGTGCCACCGTAGAGCGGGCGTCTTCCGTTGGGCCCGCGGACGAAGATGGCAAAGAGTCGGCGCGCAATCTCCTCCGCGATCTCAAGCAGCGTGAGCAGCTGGCCGGAACCGGTCGGGCATTCGACCTTGAAGCTCTCGCCATAGTATCGGTGCAGATTGAGGAG
This sequence comes from Acetobacteraceae bacterium, assembly GCA_030039695.1. Next base: position 517 of record JASHVB010000837.1, on the reverse strand, counting down.
TGCGCGCACGATCAGCTGATTGATCGGCATCCATACCGGACCACGCCAGTTCGAGTTGCCGCCGAAGCTGCCGGATTCCGATTCGGCCGGCTGGTAGCGCACCCAATAAACCCGCTCGCCGACCTGGAAGCTATAGGGATGATCGTGGTGGAAACGCGAGAGCGATCGAATTCCGAACGGACTCAGGAATTCCGCCTCGTCCAGCATCCGGTGCAACACTCGGCGCAGGCGACCCTCGTCGAGCACTGCGAGCAGCCTGCGGCCGTTGCTAGCCGGCTCGGTTGGCAAGGTGATGTGCTTGGCCAGAGAGGGGAAACGCGCAAGAAAGGCATGGCCCCGCTCGATCGCGTTAGGTATTCGGACCAGTTCCGCCGGCTCGAGCACGGTGGCCGCGCAGAGCGGCAGCAGACCGACGATGGAGCGTACCTTGAGCCGCTGGGCGCTGCCGTTCGGCAGGCGCAACACGTCGTAGAAAAATCCGTCCTCCTCGTCCCACAGATCGTCCTGACGATCGCCC
>JASHVB010000836.1 GCA_030039695.1 Acetobacteraceae bacterium | reverse complement strand
AGCCGCTGACAAGACGTGCTCACAGCCGGATTGTTTTGCAGGCAAATGCCGAATACCGAACCGGCGCGTCTCTGGCCGGCCGCCCCGCCGCCTGATAGACGCCGCCCATGGACGCCACCACCGGATCCGCCGCGCTCTGGACCGCACCCGACACTTCGACCGGCGCACTGCTGCTGCGCCTGTGGCGCGAGCACCTGAGCCACCACAAGCCTCGCCTGTTTCTCATACTCGCGCTCACGCTGCTGATGGCGGGCACCACAGCACTCTACCCCGTCGTGATCGACCACGCATTCCAGATGTTCACCGCCCGCGATCGCCGCATCCTTTATCAGATACCAGTCCTGGTGGTGGCGATCACCTCGGTGAAGGCGGCGGCGCAGTATTTTCAGAACGTGGAAGTGCAGCGCGTGGTGCTGCTGATCATCCAGGAGCTGCAAGGCCGCATGTTCCGCACTTTGGCGCACGCTGACCTGGCGCGGCTGGAACGCGAGGCGCCGGCGCAACTGGCCACCCGCTTCACGACCGACGCCGCGGTTATCCGCGAGGCGCTAACCAGGGCGGTGAACGGCGTCGCCGACTGTGTCACGGTGGTCGGCCTCGTTGCATCGATGATCTATCTGGACTGGCTGCTGTCGCTGATTGCGGCAGTGATGTATCCGCTGGCGGCAGTACCGATCCAGCGCATCGGCCGCCGCGTGCGCCGCGCGTCGGGCGGGATGCAGGAGCGCCTGGGCGAGACGGCGGCGCTGTTGAACGAAAGCTTCGCTCAGGCGCGCACGGTGCGCGCGTACCGATTGGAAGAGCAAGAGACCGAGCGGGCTCGCGGCGCGTTCAGCGATCTCTACCGCGCGCTGCTGCGCATGACCCGCAGCCGTGCGCGCATCGACCCGGTGCTGGAAGTGCTGGGCGGCGCCGCGGTGGCGGCGGTGATCGGCTTCGCAGGCTGGCGCGCCGCGGTGAACTCGGACACGATCGGCAATTTCACCGGTTTCGTCGCGGCGCTGCTGATCGCCGCGCGGCCGCTGCGCGCGCTCGGGTCGTTGAACGCTGCGCTGCAGGAGGGTCTGGCCGGGGTGATCCGCGTTTTCGCTGTGGTGGACGAGCCGTCGCGGGTGACCAACGCCGCCGACGCAGCATCTCTGCCGCCGGGACGTGGGCATGTCGTGTTCGACGACGTGGGCTTCGTCTATCCAGACGGCCGCGTGGGTCTGGCCGGGCTGAGCTTCGCAGCGCAGCCGGGAGAAACGGTGGCACTCGTCGGACCGTCGGGCGCCGGCAAATCAACGGCACTGGCGCTGATCCCGCGGCTGCACGACGTGACCGCGGGCGCGGTGCGGATCGATGCGGCGGATGTGCGGCGGGTGACACTCGCGAGCCTGCGCGACGCCATTGGCTATGTCGGCCAGGACGCGCTGCTTTTCGACGACTCCGTGGCGGCGAATATCCGTATGGGGCGGCCCGATGCGACCGCCGCGGAAGTGGAAGCGGCGGCGCGCGATGCCGCGGCGGCGGATTTCATCGCCGCTCTGCCCCGCGGGTATGAGACGCGCGTCGGGCCCGGTGGACAACGGCTGTCGGGCGGACAGCGGCAGCGCGTGGCTCTGGCGCGGGCATTGTTGCGCAACCCGCGCATCCTGCTGCTGGACGAGGCAACCAGCGCACTGGACACGGAGAGCGAGGCCGCGGTCCAGGCCGCGTTGGCACGGCTGCGCCGGGGGCGAACAACAATTGTGATCGCCCACCGGCTGTCCACGGTGCGCGACGCCGACCTGGTGGTGGCTATGGCGGACGGCCGCGCTGTCGAGAGCGGCACGCACGCAGCGCTGCTTGCGGCGGACGGGCTGTATGCGCGGCTGGTACGGAGCCAGGCGCTGCGACAGTAAGCTTCGTTGCTCTGCGCCGCGCGGTGATAGCGGCGGCGTGCTTGGCCGACCCGACTCGGACCGCCGTCGCCTTCGGACGGCGATCGGGCACGTTGAGAGCCCGCGCAAGACAGCATCGGGAGCGGCGTGTGCGGTGAATCAGCGCGCCACTCTGCGCTTTGCGTCGAGGCGGCACGTGAGGGGACTTTTTTTCCCGAAACTGTGGGAATTTCTGTAACGACACATTTTAGACACAGTGGGGTAACTGTCCGGAGAGATACGACGGCCATGCTGCTTGACCGCATTCTGCTGATGATCGCATTGGCGTTGGCCGCAGCCACGCTGGCGTTGCTCGTATTGGCCTCATGAGGCGCGGGGCGCTGGTCTCGCGCCGTGCGGTCTCTCGATTTGTCACAATGCGTAGGACGCCAGCAACACGCCTGAGAGGTTTGTCCTATAGATTCCGCAGCATCGTCCCCTGGATCAAAGGGGGCTCCCCCACTCTGGCGCGCTGCCCCCAGCAGCGCGCTTTTTTTCGCATAAATCGGCGCTGCGGGTCCCGTTTCCCTTGTCTCGTGCTCGCGCCGACGGCGTGCGTGGATCGAAACAGCCAGCGCCAATCAGCTGCGACCAGCGGCCCGGGCATGATCGGCGTCGGCCAGATGGCAGCCCGACTTCCGCCTGCGTGGTTCCTTGGTTATACTAACGAGGCGGCCATCGGCGTTTGGCTTGGTAACGACGATGGGCGCCCCATCCATGGGCCGACGGGTTGAGATCTGCCCGCTTGCGTGTCTCATAAGATCGCCTCTGCTGCCGCTAACGAGATCAAGCTGCGTTACTGAAGAAACCGGATCGGCCTCGGCCTCGGTTCCGTGTCTACTCTCGCGTCTGTCCCGTCTGCTGAAAGAGGAGACTTCCATGACGACTGTCCGCCATCTGACTACCCTGATTGCCGTTGGCGCTTTGCTTGCTCTCTCCGCCTGCGGGGGTAGCAACACACAAGCTGCAGCAGCCCCGCCTGCCGCGGCACCGCCACCCAGCCCCGCCCCTGCCCCCGCCCCACCGCCTCCCGCGACCCCAGTAGTTACACCTGCCGTCACACCCCACGTCGTCCGCGAAGTACAGACCGTGTTGCGGAACGCGGGCGATTATCATCTGACCGTTGATGGTCGTGACGGACCGGCAACCCGTCTCGCCGTTCGCAGGTGGCAACGCGACCACAACTTGCGTTCCACAGGCATCATCGATCCGGCCACTCTGCAGTCCATGAACATCACAAGCTAGCAGAACACACCGCCTGCAAACCGCCGTACGGCTGGGCAAACGACCCGGCGCTGGCCGCCGGAGACGGTGATTGGGCCGCGCCGTACGGCGCCAGGTCTGGCAGACCAGGCGGGCCGACCGTTTGGCGCGTCAACAACGCAATGCCCGACCCATGCACCCCAGCGCTTCTTTTACCGACGCTGCCGTGATGTTGAGGCGAATCCCGAGTTGCTGGGTAATTAACCTTTCGATTCGTCGTTATCGAAGGCCCGATTCTGCGCAAGCTGGGCGCACTGCAGTCAGTCGCCGGGCCTGCGCGAGCCGGGGCTGAGCTGCAAGACGCGGGACGGTCTCTGCAATCTTGCTGGCTATCTGCTTGCTATGCCGAAGCGGACCGATATCGATCCGGCATTGACGCCTTCAAAGCATTGGCGGACCCGACACGACTCGAACGTGCGACCTTCGCCTTCGGAGGGCGACGCTCTATCCAGCTGAGCTACGGGTCCGTACCGCCTACATACCCCGAATAACGCCGCCGCGGAAGCCGCCGGCTCAGAACTGCTTCAGCAGCCGTCCTAAATAGTCCAGTTCCATCTGCGGCCGCTCGCGCTGTGCGTCGCGCCGGCGCAGCTCGTCCTCGATTGTTCGTGTCCGCTGCGCGTCGCGCTTTTGCGGCAGTGCCACATCGTCGCCCTCGTCGACACCCGAGTTGCCGTAGCGCCGCCCCAGCGGGTCTCGTAGGCCCCTGTCCTCGGGCGACGCCGTGCCGCCGAGCAGGCCAGCCCCATCGTCGGGGCCCGTGCCCTGCTCCCTCGACAGCCCCAATTGGCCATCGGCGCTGCCGTCCTCGGCCCCGTCACCCTCGCCGTTCTGGCCGGGACCAAACTGTCGAGCCATCTCCTGACCCATCTGCCGGCCGCCCTTCTGCAAATCCTCGATCGCGCGTTGCTCGGATTCGCTGGCGCCCTGGTCGTCGCCCTGGCCAAGTTGCTGTCCGGCGCTGCGCATGTCGGTGTCGGCCTGGCCGAGGCTGGGCGGCAGCTTCCCCGTCAGGTCACTGAACTCCTGCATCAATTCGCCCAGAGCGCGTCGCAGTGCCTGCTGCACCCGCCGATCGGCCTCGCGTTGCAGGCTCGGATCCACGGGCGAGGTTGGTGCCGGGCCGAAACGCTGCTCATTCTCCGTGTCCGCGCGGCCCTGGGCGTGATCAAGCACGCCGCCCTCTCGGCGGATCATGTCCTGCATCGCCCCCATCTGCTGCTGGGCGCGTTGTTGCGCCTGCTGTCGCTGCTGCGCCTCCTTGCTCTGATTCGCGCGGGCATTGCGCAACTCGTCGAGCATGCGTTCGAGCTGAGCCATGCGCCGCTGCGCGTCGTCCATGCGGCCCTCACGGGCCGCCTCCCGTGCCGCGTCTGCCAAGCGCTGGAAATCCCGGTCGGTCAGGTGCTGCGCATGCGGATCGAACGGCAGGGCCTCATGCTTGCGTTGTGCCTCCTCGATCAGCGCCTGGATGTGATTCTGGATCGCTTGCTCCAGTTCCTGCAGCCGCTTTTCCAACGCCGCGCGGTTGGCGTCGGTCGGCGAACGGATCGCTTTGTCGAGCGCGTCCTGCGCCGCTTGGCGGGCACGGTCCAGCGCCTGCGCTGTGTGCTCCGTCTGCCCTTCCTCCATGTGCAGCGCGAGCTGCCACATGCGCTGTTGTGCGTCGGGAATGGCCGCCGGCGATTTGTCCCACTCGAGGAGATAATAGATCGCGCCGAGATTGACGTAAGCGCCGACATCCCCGCGAAACAATTTGGGCTGCATCAGCAAGGCATCCAGCCCATCGACGGCGTCGTCGCGGTCATCGGGCTTCAAGCTCAGACGCTTGCGAATCGCGATGAGCGCCTTCGCCGCCGGGTCGAGGAACAGCCGCTCGGGAAGCACAAACGTCGCGTCGGAACTGAACCCGCGCTGCCCCGGCGCGTCACGCGCGACAAGGCGGCCGATCACCGCCAAGCCGGCCCAAGGATTGGCGGTGAGGTCCTGCTGGTTGACACCGTGCGCCGAGCGGGTCTCACCGCCGGGCAACGGAATGGAGACAATCACCGACGCTGCATGGGGCCGTGCCTTCAGCCGCAGTTCTGCGCGCAGCGAGACCACGCCATAGTCGTCGGTCGTCTTCCACGGCAGCCGGATTTCCTGGCTCTGTTGCAAGGCTCCGGGTGTTCCGGCCCATGCCGCGGTCGGCGGCTGATCGGCAATAACTGACAGCGCCCAACCTGCCAGCTCGCCGCCGTCTCGGCGCACCGAGAGGTGGCCGCCACCGGTCAGGTTGAGGTCAGCCTGGAAACTGCCTTGGTCCAACGCGCGGAAGGCGGTCGGCTGGGAATTCAGCAGCAGCGTCGGCGTGCCACTGCCGCCGGTGACGCTGAGCGTCAGATGCGAACCAGCTGGCGCGGTGACGGCGCCTCCCGGCGCATGAAGGAAAATCGGCGCGAGATGCGTGTACGCGGGCGGCGTGATCCAGGCCTGCAGCTCAGTGCTGGGAAGTAGCGGCGCGCTCGGCAAGGTTGGCTCGAAGGCATAGGCGAGGCGGGCAGGCGCGTCACGGCCGGCGATGCCAAACGCTGCGACCAGCGCGACGACCAGGGCGCTGCGCAGTGCGCG
>JASHVB010000835.1 GCA_030039695.1 Acetobacteraceae bacterium | reverse complement strand
GCCACTTTGGTGGACGCCGTCGCCAGCTCGTTCAGGAAGATGCCATGCGGCGAGCGGCCCACGTCGATCGTCTGGTAGTCGCCGGTCGTCTGATCAAGCACTGCCACTTTTTGCGCCCAGCGTCGGGTGATCCAGATACGGCCATCCGGCGCGAACGCCATATCGTCCGGTCCGCCAGGAATGCGATAGGAGTGAATCGGCTGCAGCGTCTCCGCATCCAGCGACTCCGTGGTGCCGGCGACACGATTATTGACCCAGATCTCCCGCCCATCCGGCGAATGAAACAGATTGTGCGCGCCTTTCCCGGCGGGAATGTGCCGCAGGACGTGGCCATCCACCGGATCAACTTCTGCCAGATAGTCGGTGCCCATATCGGCGACGAGCAGCTTGCCATGGTTCCACAGCACCCCGGCCGGTGTCTTGCCCACCGGGCTGTCCCACAGCACCGCCAGCCGTTTCAGGTCGATCGCGACCAGTCGGTCAGTTTCCTGCAATGTGACATAGACCACGCTGGAATCCGGCGAATAGGCCAAATGGCTCGGCATCGCGCGGATTGGAAAGCGCTTCAGCAGTGTGAAGTTGGCGCCATCATAAACATCGATCTGGTTGCGCCCCAGTCCGTTCACCACAAAGTATTTGCCGTCCGGACTGAACCCAAGCTGGTACGGGTCCGCGCACGGCATGCGCCGCTGCAGCGCGCCGGTTGCGGGATCGAAAAACAGCAGCTCATTGCCGGCGGAGTCGCCAACCAGCAGACTTTTGCCGTCCGGCGTCAGCGCCCAATGATGCGGTTCGCGTAGCACCGGAATGCGGCGGATTTCCGTCTGCGTGCTCATATCGATCAGGCTGATCGAGGCGCCGCCGGAGTTCATCACGAATGCCACGCCCCTCGCCATCGCCGGTGGCATCGCAAACAGTAACAACGCAAGCCAAATCGGCAGGTTGCGAATCAGTCGCATCGGCTCGGCACTCCGGACGGGTCGCGGACGTTCCCTACGCCTCGGCCGACGAATCCGGCAAGCGGCGATTGGATGCGGCCTCCTGCCCACCGCGTGCGAACACCGCGGCCGCGCACGTCACCAACACGCAGCGTCGGGGCTGGAAATCGGCAGGTCGTCGGTTAGCGCGTGCGCGCGAAGGCGAGGATGACAAGGCACATGATGACCCGGGCCACGTGCGTTGGTCGGGCGGTATGATGGCGCACCCGCCGAACGAAGGTCGCCATCAGATGGGCATGGCCGAGTTGGCCCCCCCGGCGGCGAGGCGCAGGTGCTCGTGCTACGCTGCCCGGCTGTGCAGCGGCGCTGGCACTGTATGAGGTTGCGGAATGAACGCCCCGCCGGGATCACCGCCCCGGCCGCGCCAGGGCGACGACACGGCGGCTTCCACGAAACCCGGCCACCGGATTTGCCGCCCGCTCAAGTTGCAGACGCCGGCCAAAAACGCCAGCTGACAGAGCCCGGCCGGGCGCAATCCGGCGCTGTCGATGAACAGTGCGCGAGCGCCCGCCACGTCGAGCATCCACCAGTGGCGGCCGAGGGCCAGCACCACCCAAGCCGTGGCGCCTGCGACCTGAGCCGCAGGGCGGCACGAAATGCGGACGAAGCCCATCATCGACGGCGCGGTGCCGGCCATTCGCCGAGCGGCCACAGAACATGACGAAGGGGCGCAGGCCTGAAGCCATCGAGCCGACCACCGCAACGCAGCTTTGGCGCGGACCCCGATGCGCGTCGCCTGCACCACGGCGATGGTCGGTTGGAACCAGACTTCGCCGAACAAGCCTGCCGAGACCACGTCGCGCGTTGCCACGCTCGGTATGAGCCCGGCCACCGTGAAGGGCTCGATGGATCGGAGGGCAAGAAAGCGCATGCCAATCATTGCGGTGCCGACCGGCATTGCTTCGCCAGAACACCGATGGAGCGAGGATCCTAGCCGAGAGGACGGAGATCGGGACGATGCCTGGGCCCGGCCCGACGATGGAACCCTTGGGAAGACGAGGTCCACTCAGCGCGGCGGTTCGATCGGCATGCGCGCAATGCTCAACCAGGCAATCGGCGCGCCCGCCTTTTCTGCTGCCTGCGCCGGCGGCAGCGCAGGATCCCAGTCGGCCGCGATGAACCGGCGCCCGCTCACGCCGGCCGCTGCGTCCGACACCAACCAGAGCAGCGGCGGCACCATGATCTGCGGCTGCAGCATCTTGCTGCGGTCGCCGGCATCATCGCCGACAATACCGGTGTTGGTGACGCCACCCGGCACGAGCACGTTGCAGGTAATGGCGGAGCCTCTCAGGTCAGCTGACAAACTCGCCATCGCCGCTTCGGCCGCGGCCTTGCTCGCGCCGTAGAGCAGGTAACCCTCACGAACCATGGTGCCGAGGCTCGTGGTGACCGTGACGATCCTGCCACGATTGTTGGCGCGCATATGGGGCAGTACCGCACGCGCCATCATGATCGGCGCGGTCGCGTTGACCGCGACGAAGCGCTGCCATTGCTCGGACGTGACCTCCCAATAGCGGATGGGATTGGTGTGGCGGTCGGGGCGGACCGATGCCTGACCGATCCCGGCGTTGTTGATCAGGATGTCGATGCGGCCGGATTTCTCGAGGGTTGTTGCAACGATGCGGTCGAACGATGCCGGTTCGGACAGGTCGGCGTGGATGGTGTGGATCGCGCCTGGCCTGCCCTGCGCCTCGCTCGCCAGCGTTTGTAGCGCCGGTGCGGTGCGGTCCACCGCGACGACGTCGAGCGCCGCGCCGAGCAGGCCCAGCGCCATGGCGCGGCCGATGCCGCTGGCGGCCCCGGTAACGATGGCGGTTTGATTGGTGGGTGCCATGACATTTCCCCTTTCCCGGTATCGTTGCGAGGCAGGCAGGGGCGCGGCCGCTGTCCGCTTCTTGGCCCAAGCCCGCTGAAGATTGCTCCGGTGCTGCGGATCGAACAAGAAATCAGCTGATGCGTTCTCATCGCGTCGCTGGGTTGCCGGCCTCGCCAGGCCCATTCGGGCGCGCGGCATTCCGGGCCAATACCTCGACGCAGCCGGGGGGAGGAACCCGCGACAACTCAAAGGAAGCGCCACGGACCGCCTCCCGCTGCCCCGCCAACCCGTCTAAAAGCCGGCGCATGACCGCCGTCTCGAGCCTTGCCACGCCGGAATCCGACGCTGTGGCGCCCACCGCGACACTCAGCGTCGTCATCCCTTGCTACAACGAGCGCCTCAACGTCGCCCCAATGATCGCCAGCCTGGGGCACGCGCTGCACGGCATCGCCTGGGAGGTGATTTACGTCGACGACGATAGCCCCGACGGCACCGCCGCCGAAGTCCGCCGCATCGCCGCGATCGACCCGCGCGTCCGTTGTATCCGTCGCATCGGCCGCCGCGGCCTTGCTTCGGCGGTCATCGAAGGCGCGCTGTCGTCGTCGGCCCCTTACGTCGCGGTGATCGACGGCGACCTCCAGCACGACGAAACCCGACTGCCGGTCATGCTGGAAGCGCTACGCAGCGGCGAGTACGACATCGCGGTCGCCAGCCGCCACGTCGCGGGCGGCGACAACGCGGGTCTCGCCAGCCGCTGGCGTCACGTCCTGTCCGACGGCGGCATCCGCCTCGCGCAGTGGTTCCTGCCGACGCGCCTCACCGATCCCATGAGCGGCTTCTTCATGCTGCGCCGCCCGCTGTTCGAACAGCTCGCCCATAATCTGACCGGCCAAGGCTTCAAGATCCTGCTCGATGTCATGCTCTCCATGCCCGCATCGCCGCGCGTCATCGAAATCCCCGCCGAGTTCCGCGCGCGCGTCGCGGGCGAGAGCAAGCTCGACGCGCTGGTGCTGATGCAGTTTGGCGGCCTGTTGCTGGACAAGGTCTTCGGCGGGCTGCTGCCGCTGCGTTTCGTTGCCTTCGCGCTGGTCGGCGCCGTCGGCGTGCTCGTGCACCTCTCTGTGCTGGTACTGCTGCACAAAGTGACCGGCGGGACGTTCGAATGGGACCAGACGTTGGCG
>JASHVB010000834.1 GCA_030039695.1 Acetobacteraceae bacterium | reverse complement strand
GCTCGGCCGGTCCTTTGTCCAGGAGGGCCTGCAGATCCTGAAGGCTCCCGATCACTGGCCATCGCTCCCGATGACGGAAATCATCCTCCTCGGCGAGGACGGGGCTGCCGCCGATCTCGTCCGTCCGTTCGTCACGTTTCTCACCGAAAGCCTCGCCAAGGGACGAAGCGTCTCGGTCGCCGCCTAAGCGGTGTTTGCTAACGCGACGGGACGGGACACTCATTCGCCTCGGGGCTTAACTCGTTGCGGGCAGCCGCACCCAGAATAGCTTGATCGGCCACTCGATGTGCGACTTCCCGCCATGGAAGGGTGGAGCGCGGTCCAGCTGCGGGACGGGTAACCAAAGGCGACGCTGATCATCGATGGTCATCGCGTCGACCCAGTGCAGCCGCGAATCTCGAACAAGGGTTGTGACCGTTCCGTCCGGCGTGCGGCGTTTGACGCTGTTTGTCGCGAGGTCGCTGAAGTAGAAGTCCCCGTTTGCGTCGAGCGCAGTTCCACCGGCCGGCGGTATGTCGGCCCATGGTTGGACCTTCGAGGCGATCGTCTCGGGACTGGCGCTGAAATCGTCCAGCCATCGGGTTTCAATCCGCGACCAGGGCCCTTCGAGCGGCCCGAAGTAGAACCATTTCCCGTCCCGCGATATTTCCATCGGGTCGCTGTGAACGCGCAATGGCTTGCCGTCGGGCCCCATCAGCGTCACGCCATCGACGACGATCGGACGATCAGCGGGCGCCGTCGTCGCTGCGTTGTTCTCGAGCACGCGCCGCTGCGCGCCGGTCTCGAGGTTTACAATGATGATTCCCGGCCGGCCCGCATCGGTGGAGTAGGCAACCTCGCCGCGGAACCGCACATCATCGACATAGCTGCCGGGGAGCACGACGTCTGGTCCCAAATGGATGACGCGCACGATCTTCCCGGTAGCCAGGTCGATCTGCACCAGCTTCGCGCCACCTGGCAGGGCGCTGCCACCAAATTCTGGCGATCCCGTGTCGACCGCCCAGAGCGATCCTTTGTCGTCGAGGTGTATGGAATTCACATCGACGAAGGCGTGGCTCGCGTCCTCGCCCTCGCGCCAACTGTTCCATGCGGCGTCCGGATAGGGGACGGGATGGCCCCGCTTATCGAGCCGTGCCACCGACGGCCCTTTTGAACCCGTCCAGCGTGGGCCGGAGACAAAGACCTGCCCGTTCGCGACAGCGACACCGTTCCAGATCATCGATGGAGTCTCTGCCGCCAGAATGAGCGTGGGACTCGCGGCGCCCGCCATTGATGGCGCCGTTGCCGACAAAAGGGTCGCGATAGTGGCTATTGACATGTTCATGACGGGATCTCCCAAACGCCCGGCTGGCCGATCAGAAGCCGGACAACACGATCTTGCCGATCGAGCGTCCGCTCTCGAGCGCAGCGTGGGCGCGCTTGAGGTTGGCAGCGTTGATGGGACCGTAGTCCTCGCGGAACGTCGTGTGCAGCACGCCTGCGTCGACCAGAGCGCTGACCTCTTCGAGGATCCGATGTTGCGCCGCGAGATCGATAGTGTCGAAGAGGGGCCGCGTGAACATGAGCTCCCAGTGCACGGAGAGGCTCTTGAGCTTGAATGGGACGATATCGAATGTGGTTGGGTCGTCGATCATCGCCAGCGCACCCTGCGGCGCGAGGGCCGCGACGATCGAGCTCTGGTGCAGGTCGGTGGCGGTGAGGCCGGCCACGTATCGCACCTCCGGGATGCCGATCGCTTTCAGGCCGTCCTCGAGCGGACGGCGATGGTCGATCACGTGATGCGCCCCCATCTCCCGGCACCAGGCGATCGTCTCGGGCCGCGAGGCCGTGGTGATAACTGTGAGGCCGGTCAGTCGGCGCGCTATCTGGGTCAGAATTGAGCCCACGCCGCCGGCGCCGTTGATGATCAGGATCGCCTCGTTCGAGAACTGGGGGCCATAGGGGACCTTCAACCGGTCGAACAGCAGTTCCCACGCCGTGAGAGAGGTCAACGGCAGCGCAGCAGCATGCGCTGCGTCGAGGGTATGGGGCTGGCGACCGACAATCCGCTCATCGACAGCGTGCAGCTCTGCATACGTGCCAGGTCGGTTGACGGCGCCGGCATAGAACACCGCGTCGCCCGCCTTGAAGAGGTGCGCCTCCGACCCTACTGCCTCGACAACGCCGACCGCGTCATAGCCCAGGATGCGGGCTTGCCCTTCAGGTGGCTGGGCGCTCGCACGAACCTTCACGTCAGCCGGATTGACCGAAATGGCCTGAACGCGAACGAGCACGTCACGTGGCCGCAGTTCCGGACGCGGCAGCTCGATATCGACGAGCGAATCCTCCGCTTCGATCCGCTGAGGGCGGTAGAATCCGATGGCTTTCATCCTGAATCCTCCCGAAAGGTTCGGTCCCGTGCGCCGTTGGCGTCTATCGGGACCTGCGCGCGCGTATCTGGTGGCAGCCGGAGGCCTCGATAAGCGCGTCACTCCAGCAGTATGTTAGCACCATCGCATGGCCGAACCGAGAATCGGCGCCTAACGTTCGTGCTAGCTGCCCTTGAACTGAATCATCATGATGACACACGGGTCCGGTCCGAGTTGGCCGGATCGATGCCCAGTGTCGCCCATGATCGAGCGCGTGGCGATGTCCTCACCCCAATGTATGTCACCTGGCCCCATTTCCACGCGAGACCCATCTTGAGCCTCGATGAACCAACGGCCCGACAGGGGAACCACCCACTGAGGCCAAGGACTCTCGTGCCACTCCCCGGTCCATCCCACCGGCAGAACGGAGATATTCAAATTCTCGACCTCGCCGGGAGCGTCGAACATCCACATGGGCGCTGCGTGTCCACCGACACTTCGCAGGCGGAAGGTTTCGAGCGCCCTGACAGACAACGTGCTCCTGCCGTCTGCAGCCTTGCTTAGAAGGTAATACGGCAAAGTCGGGGACCCATGCTCCCCCGCCGGAAAGCTGACCCGACCGAGGTGTGGAAGCGTCGCCCGTTGTGTTGATCCCAATGACATCTTTTGGTTCCTCAACTGTCTCAATTCGGACTGACCCGTTGTCCGATTTCAAGCAGCAGCCAGCCGCGTTCACCGATCGGCCTCGTTGATCGACGAGTGGGCAAATCGGCCAACGACTTCCAGTTCAAGTCGGTGATTTCGAAGCGGTCTCGCGTCAGCTGGTATCGGCTCGTCGGTTGATGCCCTTCCCTGAGGCTCTCAAAGTAATGGCGGCACGGTCGGATCGACCGCCACCTCGATCAAGTGAGGTCCGAGCATGGCAATCCCGGACTCGAGAGCACTCTCCAGACGGGAGAGTTCGGTCACACGTTCGGCCGAGCAGCCATACCCTGCTGCCAACGACACGAAGTCGAGGCCTGGCAGATCAAGCCCGGGAACACCTGGCGTATGCAGCAGATTGGCGAA
>JASHVB010000833.1 GCA_030039695.1 Acetobacteraceae bacterium | reverse complement strand
AATCTGATGTGCCAGGCGGCACGACTGCTGAAGCGCGAGTTCCCCGAACTCGGCCTGGTCGGCGACGTGGCACTCGATCCCTACACCGACCACGGCCATGACGGCGTGATACGCAACGGCTACGTCGCCAACGACGAGACCCTGCAGGTCCTGACCGACCAAGCCGTGAACCAGGCGGAAGCCGGCATCGACATCATCGCGCCGTCCGACATGATGGATGGTCGAATCGGTGCGATTCGCGCGGCGCTGGACGACGCCAGCCTGGTTCATACACGTATCATGAGCTATGCAGCGAAGTACGCCTCCGCGTTTTATGGGCCGTTCCGTGATGCCGTGGGGTCAGGCGGCGCGTTGAAAGGCGACAAGAAGACCTATCAGATGGACCCGGCGAATTCCGACGAGGCGCTGCGTGAGGTTGAATTAGATCTCAAAGAAGGCGCCGATATGGTGATGGTGAAACCGGGCCTGCCGTATCTGGATATCGTGCGGCGGGTTAAGGATCGCTTCGGTGCGCCGACTTTTGCGTACCAGGTGTCGGGCGAGTATTCGATGGTCATGGCAGCTGTTAAGAACGGCTGGCTCGACCACGAGCGCGCGATGATCGAGACGCTGATGGCGTTCAAGCGCGCGGGTTGCAACGGCGTGCTGACTTACTTCGCGCCGGCGGCGGCGAAGTTGCTGCGGCGATAAAGCCGAACAACCACGTCACGCCGGATGCTATGTGGAGCTTGGGGCTGCAACACAGGATACAAGGCTGCCCCAGCAGCGCAAGGTCCGGCGTCGACTCGTTGAAATCATCGAACCCAATCGGCCCTTGTACTGCGGGGCTGACCCGAAGCCGGCTGGCAGTGACGTCCAGCGTCTTGCGAACGCGCTTGTTGCCGAGCTTGAACGCGGTGTGATGCCGCGGTCGGAGCCCTGGACCGTTGCCGGGCGCGATTCTCGTCCCATTATGCCGCGACGGCACAGCGGGGAGCGGTATCGGAGCATCAATGTGCTGACCCGTTGGGCCGAGGCACAGGAGGCGGGCTGTCGCTCCCGTTAGTGGATGACCTTCGAGCAGGCCCTTGAATACCAGGCATGTCTCTGCAAGTGCGACCACGGGATGCCGATCTTCTATGCGAACCGCTTCAAACGCACGGAAACAAATGCCGATGGAGGGGATATAGAGCGGAGCTTCGCTTTCCTCCAAGCCTATACAGTTCTCAATGCCGCGCGGATTGGCGGGCTGCCGGAAGGGTTCTACGTGCCCGGCCACAATCAAGGAGCTTGCGGCGCGCCGGTGAAACCAACAGGCGCCCTGTGCTACGTCATCCCTGTCCGAGCGCCTTTCGAAACCGCGCGATCCACGCACCGATAGCCTCGGGATGCGTCTTCAGAGCGCTGCGGTTGACGATCAGTCGGCTCGTGATCGGCGCAATCACTTCTGTTTCCACCAGCCCGTTTGCACGCAGCGTCGATCCGGTCTGGACCAGATCAACGATCAGCCGCGCCAGCCCGAGCCCCGGCGCAAGTTCCATCGCACCGTTCAGGTGCACGACTTGTGCATGTAGGCCGCGGCTAGCGAAATGCCGCCGTGCGATGTTGGGATATTTCGTGGCGACACGCACCTGCGACCAGCGCGAGGGATCATCTTCGCCGGCCGTCTCCGCCGGCTCGGCCACCGACACCCGGCAGCGGCCGATACCGAGATCGAGCGGCGCGTAAATCTCCGGGTAATCGAACTCCATCAGAACGTCGGCACCACAAATGCCGAGCTGTGCCGCGCCGAACGCCACGAACGTCGCGACGTCGAACGGGCGCACACGAATCACGTCCAGCGTCGGATCGTTCGTCTCGAAGCGGAGGCGGCGGCTTTCGTCGTCGGTATAGTCAGGCGCCGGGTTCACCCCAGCGCGCGCCAGCACCTCGCCCGCCTCACGGAGGATGCGGCCCTTCGGCAGCGCCATTACCAGCGGCCCGGCGAGTTCCGGTTCCAGCGCGGATGCGGGGAAAGGGGCGGTCACGTTATCTCCGGCGGTCCGAGTGCCTTGGAATCCCTTGCGGAATCGCGCCTGCAACCCGAGCTGGGCGAGGAATCATCGTGGTAATCATCTCAATGGCGCTGCCTAACGTGGAGACCAGGGGAAGGCAATACCGAGTTCACAAGACCCTGCCCCGACCGTTGTGGGATAGTGGGTTACCAAAGATTTACCCAACCCGTTGGTACTCCTTAGCCAGTCTGACCACCGAAAGGGCGAACGCAGCGCTGCGCGGATTGCTGGATCAGATGGAGGGGGAGGCGCAAGGCGAGGGCCTGTGTGGTATCGCGCATATGGTGCCTATCACCGTGAAGGGAGCCTCTCTGCGTGATCTGATGCCGATTGCGCCACGCTAGGAAAACGACAAACTGTCACTGCTGCGTCAAATGCTCCTGGCGACCAGGGCCACCGCGATTCCGGCACTCGGATTCAACAGGGAGACTACACCTACGGCACCGCCCCCTGCCCCGTCGTCACCTTCAAACAAGCGATGGAACACCTCATTGCCGCAAAGAGGCGGGAATGCTTGGAAACCGCCGGAGGCCATGACTAAGGAATCGGAGGGTAGTTTGAAGATACATAGCAAGTCTATTATGAGAATGCGGGTTGCTGATATTGGTACCTCGCAAATCATGGCGATGATCGCGAAGTGAGGAAGCACCGAAATACATACACGGATGGAGATGATGTTTCAGCACGCAATCGCCAATGAATGCCGTCCAATTAGGCCAGAACCAACGAAATGGCCTCTCGGTACGCACAAGCCTACATACGGCGAATGCTGCGGGAGCAGACCAAGAATTGCGAACTTCGCATTGCCATGCTGTTCCGGAGCGGCACGGCTGTGGTCGTTAGGGCGCGAAGACAGCAACCGGCTGGTATTGCGAAGGACTCGGTGCGCTCCAAACGTCACACTCACCGCTTATCTGTACCGTCCGGCCTTTCCGTTACTTCTGGCCAACCAGGCCTCAGTCTATTGCAAAGCCAGCTGACTCCCCACGGGCTTGCATGCTCTCACCGACAATCAACCGCGCTAATTCCGCGACTCGCACATTAAGGTCAATTTTTATGGTGTTGGTCTGGCCAGGGCCGGTCAGGATGTTTCTGACGACGAGCCCGTCATTCAACACAGATCACATCGGTTCCCGCTTTCCCTGGCGTGACCCTGTACATCCTCGTCACTTGTAAGATCCGAAATGGTCGCAGACCAATCCCGGTCATGTCGCTATGCACTGGAGTTACTTGGCGGTGTTACATCTCGCACCGAGCGGTCACTGGGCCCTGCGAAATCCCATCGCCACCACGTACAGTTCGCTTGACTCCTTGCGGCTGGCGGGTGGCTTCACATGCCGCACCACCGCGAAGCAGCGCTTCAACCGGGCCAGCATGCCGGATTCCGACCCGCCCTGGAACACCTTGCACACGAAGGCACCGCCATCTGCCAGCACCTCCAGCGCAAACTCCAGAGCCGTCTCGGCCAGCGCCATGATCCGCAGGTGGTCGGTCGCCGCATGGCCGGTGGTGTTCGGGGCCATGTCGGACAGCACCAAATCCGCCTTGCCGCTCAGCGCCGCCTGCAATCGTGCCGGCATGTCCGGATCGGTAAAATCCCCGCGCAAGACCGTCGCGCTCCGCACCCGCTCCATTGGCAGGAGGTCCAGCGCCACAACCGACGCGCCACGCTGCACGGCCACCTGCGTCCAGCCGCCCGGCGCAGCGCCCAGGTCAACCACCCGCATGCCTGGGCGAAGCAGGTGGCACCGCTGATCCAGTTCCAGCAACTTGAACGCGGCACGCGAGCGCCAGCCCTGCGCCTTCGCCGCTGCCACGTAGGGGTCATTCAATTGCCGCGCCAGCCAGCGCTGCGATGCGGCGCTGCGGCCTCGCGCCGAACGAACAGGCACTGCCAGGCCGCGCGGTGCGCCAGGCGCCTTCGGCGGGGACCTGCTCATGCGGAGGCGCGAACCTCCGAAGGGCGCGCCCCGCGGCGCGGCCGCTCACCGCGGATCATGCGCAGCAGCATGCCCTCGCGCAGGCCGCGGTCGGCAACGATCACCTGCGGCGCCGGCCATAGCCTCGTGATGGCAGCGAACACGGCACAGCCGGGAAGCACGAAATCCACTCGGTCGGGACCGACGCAAGGATGCGCGATGAGGCCCTCGCGCCCGAGGCTGCGGAGGCTGGCAAGCGCCGCGTCGGCATCCGCGGCGGCCAACACGGCACCGTCCACCAACAGCCGACGGTAGCGTTGCAGGCCCAGCACGATGCCGGCGAGCGTGGTCACCGTGCCGGACGTGCCAAGCAGCGTGACTCCGCCGCCCCGGACTTCGCGGGAGATACAGTGGATAGACTCGAACGGTGCGAGGCGAGCCGCAACATCATCCACCATCGCGACGAAGCCGTCGGGGGAGAAGCCGGCCGATCCCCAGCGCTCCGCCAAAGTGACCACGCCGATCGGCAGCGAGTCGTACCCGATCAGCGCAGGGCGGCCCTCGGTTAGCCGCACCCAAGCAAGCTCGGTCGACCCGCCACCTATGTCGAACAAGAGCGCACGGCGCTCTCTGCCCCGGAGCAACGGTGCGCAGGATTCCAGTGCGAGTTCTGCTTCCTCCCGCGCGGTGATGACGCCGATGTCGAGGCCGGTCTCCGCCTTTACCTGTGCCAGGAAGGCGCGGCCGTTTGCGGCGCGGCGACAGGCCTCGGTTGCAATCGCCCGGAGCTTGCGCACTGGACGGCGCTGAAGCCGCGCTGCGCAGGCGTGCAGTGCCGCCAGCGTGCGCTCCATTGCGGTGGCGCTCAGTGCACCGGTCTGATGCAGGCCCTCGCCAAGGCGGACGATGCGGGAGAAGCTGTCCAGCACGCGGAAGCCGTCGCCCGATGGTGTGCCCACCAGCATGCGGCAATTGTTGGTGCCGAGGTCAAGCGCGGCGAACACGGGTCCCGCGAAACGCCGCGCTGGTTCATACCGGGAGGCGGACTCATCCGCCGGCTGGGCCTCCTCCTGGAACATGCCGGGAGTTTCGCCCTGCGACCCGCCGGACGGCAAGCGCGGAATGCAAGCCACGCGCCGACCTTGCGGAGAATTCACGGCATGAACGGGTCGCTGGCAACCGGTGAGGCCAGCGGACAAGCGCGTCATCATCGTCGCGCAGAGCACGTTGCAATACGATTCACCAGGTGCTCGATGTGGTTGCGACGCTGGCCATCGCGCTATCCGAGAACACACTTGCCGGTACGCGGTGGCCGGCTGATCTACGGCCACAGATCAACGCGCTGCTGATGAGGCTAACCGCCGAGCGGCTGCAGCGGTTGGGGGTCGCGGTTGCGTCGAGCCACCTGCTAGGGAAATGGGCCGACCGGATCACGCGGGCGGCCTGATAATGCCTTCAGTCCGCATTTCCGGGACCGTTGGGCAGATGGAGCCACGGCACGCGCTCCGCAGGAAAAGTATGCCGCGTCGGACGAACCGCGCGACCTCGTCGATTGAGCCGATGGGCAAATGAACCTCGGGCGAGTTCGGCGTCCCTGCGCCGGTCAGCGTGGACCCGTATCGACTGCGGAATCCGCGCCACCGGCGGGGACGAGTTGAATCTGATGATCTCACCCTTGCGGACCTCAAAACCAGCCCGTCGCACCGCCAGGAACACCGAAACGGGCGCACCGCTCTGCCTGCGGCAGCTCTCGCAATGACACCATGCCACGTTGAGTGGTTCGCCGGTCACCGCAAATCGCACCGCGCCAC
>JASHVB010000832.1 GCA_030039695.1 Acetobacteraceae bacterium | reverse complement strand
TGGAAGCACGGCTCGCTGATCGACCGCATGGTCATGCTACTGGCGGTGTTCGGCTTCTCCACGCCCGTGTTCGTCGTCGGCTACCTGCTGGCCTACATCTTCGCGCTGCAGCTCGACTGGCTGCCCGTGCAGGGCTTTGAATCCATCCAGTACGGCCTGTGGCCGTTCCTGCGCACGCTGATCCTGCCGACGATCGCACTCGGCCTGATCTACATTGCGCTGCTGGCGCGCATCACGCGGACCACCATGCTCGACGTGCTGAATCAGGACTATATCCGCACCGCCAAAGCCAAGGGCGTCGGCCAGCTCCCCATATTGTTTCTGCACGCGCTGAAGAACGCCGCGGTACCTATTGTCACAATCATTGGCAACGGCGTCGCTCTGCTGATCGGCGGCGCGGTGGTCACCGAGAGCGTGTTCGCCATCCCTGGTCTCGGCCGGCTGACCGTCGATGCGATCCTGCGCCGCGACTACCCGGTGATCCAGGGCGTCGTCCTGTTGTTCTCGGTCGCCTATGTGCTGGTGAACCTGGTCGTCGATTTGCTTTACACGGTGTTCGATCCGAGGATCCGCTATTGAGCATCACCACTCTGCCTGACCGCTACACCGCCGCGCCTGCACTGCCGGACATTTTGCCACCGGCGAAGCGGCGAGGCCGCATCGGCGGCTTCATCTACCGCAACCCCACCATCCTCGTCGGCGGAGCGCTGCTCGGAATCATGGTGTTCATTGCGATCTTCGCGCCGTATCTCGGCACCGTCGATCCAACCGCGATCTCGCCCATCACGCGGTTGCGCGAGCCGTCTGCTGAGTACTGGTTCGGCACCGACATGCTCGGCCGCGACCTTTATTCGCGCGTGATGTACGGCGCACGCATCTCGCTCATTGTCGGATTCTCGGTGGCAATCATCGCGTCCGCGATCGGCACGCTGGTCGGTGTGTTGGCCGGCTTCATCCGCTGGCTCGATTTCATTCTGATGCGCATCATGGACGGCCTCATGTCGATCCCGCCGCTGCTGCTGGCGATCGCGTTGATGGCGTTGTTCCATGCCTCGGTGCAGAACGTCGTGATCGCGATCAGCGTTGGTGAGTTCCCCCGCGTCTCCCGCCTGATCCGCGGCATCGTGCTGTCACTGCGTGAGCAACCGTATGTGGAAGCGGCCGTTGCGTCGGGCACACGTGTGCCGGTGATCATCTGGCGGCACATCCTGCCGAATACGCTGGCACCGTTGATGGTCAATGCGACGTTCATCTGCGCTTCGGCGATGATCACCGAGTCGATCCTGTCATTCATCGGCGCCGGCACGCCGCCGATCATTCCGAGTTGGGGCAACATCATGGCCGAGGGCCGCGCACTGTGGGAGGTGAAGCCCTACGTCGTGTTCTTCCCCGCCGTATTCCTGTGCATCACTGTGCTGGCTGTGAACCTCCTCGGTGATGGACTGCGCGACGCACTGGATCCACGCCTGGCGAAGCGGCTGTAATCATGGCGCTGCTGGAAGTCGAGAAACTGCAGACGCATTTCGCGACGCCCGATGGTGTCGTGCGTGCGGTGGAGGGCGTGTCGTTTCACGTCAACGCCGGCGAGACCCTGGCGATCGTCGGCGAATCCGGTTGCGGCAAGTCGGTCACCTCCATGTCGATCCTGCGGCTGATCCAGGAACCGCCCGGCAAGATCAGTGGCCGCATCGTCTTCAATGGTCACGACTTGATGGCGCTGTCGGAAGCCGAGATGCGCGACATCCGCGGCAACCAGATCTCGATGATCTTCCAGGAGCCGATGACCAGCCTAAACCCGGTACTGACAGTCGGGCGACAGATCGGCGAAACCCTGCGGCTGCATCAAGGACTCTCCACGCGCGATGCCGAGAAGAAGGCGATCGAGATGCTCACGCTGGTGGGCATTCCGGCGCCGGCGCGCCGAGTGCGGGAGTATCCGCACCAGTTGTCCGGCGGCATGCGCCAGCGGGTGATGATCGCCATGGCGCTGGCCTGCAACCCCAAGCTGCTGATCGCCGACGAACCGACGACCGCACTGGACGTGACGATCCAGGCGCAGATTCTCGATTTGATGCGCGATTTGAAGCGGCGCGTCGGCGCGGCGATCATGCTGATCACGCACGATCTCGGCGTGGTGGCGGAAATGGCCGAGCGTGTTGTGGTGATGTACGCGGGACGCAAGGTCGAGGAGGCGCCGGTTACGGAGATTTTCGCCCGTCCGCTGCATCCTTATACCCGCGGCCTCATGGGATCCGTGCCGAAACTGGGCTCGTCGCTGCACGATGGCGGACGCGGCAAGCTGGCGGAGATTTCCGGTCTGGTGCCGAGCCTGCGACAGAAGATCGAAGGCTGCCCGTTCGCCGAACGTTGTCCGATGGCGACCGAGCTATGCCGCGAAGTGGCGCCGGCGTTCGAGGAGAAGGCGGCAGCACACGCTGTCGCCTGTCATTACGTCGACGCACCGGCTGCGGCGCCGGCGGTGATGGTGGGAACCTAACGAAAGCCATCGCGCAGGGCCGGGTTTGACCCGGCCATGGCGGGGGAGCGCGATCGGTCGGTTCGCGGCGAGGCCGGACGTGGGGCAAATCACGCCTTCAGCGTCACCAACGCATCCGCGATCGTCAGACCCGATCCGTCGGCGTGCAGGATGACCGGATTGAACTCCATCTCCGTAATCCGTTCCACATGCGCCAGCGCTGCCTCTGAAAGACGTGCAATCAGCGATGCGACGGGCGTCAGGTCGAGCGGCTTGCTGCCGCGGAACCCGGAGAGCATTGGAGCGGAACGCAACGAACGGATCATCCGCTCGGCTTCTGCGGCATCGACCGGCGCTGGCGCGTGCGCCACGTCGCCGAACAATTCCACTGTCACGCCGCCGAAGCCCACCATCATGATCGGGCCGAACGTCGGATCGTTGATCATGCCGATGACAAGCTCGTGGCCTTTCGGGGCCATGCGCTGCACCACCACGCCGTCGATGCGTGCATCCGGCTCGTAGGCCAGCACGTCATGCATGATCGCGTTGTAAGCGGAACACACCGCGGCCGCGTCATTCAGATGAAGGCAGACGCCGCCCGCTTCCGTCTTGTGCGGCAGGTCGGCGGACTGAATCTTCAGTGCCACCGGAAATCCCAGCCGTGTCGCCGCATCCACGGCTTCGGCCGCGGTGGTAGCCAGAGCTTCGGCGGACGGAGGTAGGAATTCGGCGAGCGCCTGCTTGGCCGCGTACTCCGGCAGCACCAGCGGCGACCCCGGCATAATCGGCGCGGCATCGATTGCGGCAGGCAACGCGGGGATCGGCCGCGCCAGCGCCTCGGCGTAGTCCGCCAGCCGGCCCATCGCGACGCCGACGTTGCGCAGGTCGCTGTGCACGAACAAGCCGCAGTTCGCCGCCGCGGCACGCCCGAATTCCGAGGGCAATGTGTAGGTCCAGACTGTCACCGGTTTGCCGCAGCGCGCCGCGGTGGCGCGCACGCGCTCGGCGTCGAGCGACACGCGCGTAACGCTGGCCAGCGATGTGATCAGCACCAGCATGTCGATCTCGTCGCTTTCCGCGAGCTGCTCCATCGCGGTCATCGTTGCGGGGCCGGTCTGCGATCCCTGCGCAGTCACATCGACCGGATTGCCAGGCGCGCCGTAGGACGGCATGACCGCGCGCAGCGTCGTCTGCATTTGTGCCGACAGCGGTGGCACGATCAGGCCGGCGGCGGACAGAGTGTCGGCCATCCAGACGCCGCCGCCGCCCGATGGAGTTATGACGCCGACGCGGCGACCCTTTGGCAGCGGGCAGCTCACCAGAACGCCGGCGATGGCGACGGCCTCGTCGGCGTCCTCTGCTTCGATCACGCCGTAGCGCCGAAAGATTGCGTGATAGGTGGTGTAAGAACCGGACAGCGATGCGGTGTGCGAGGCGGACGCGCGGCTGCCGGCGTCGGAACGGCCCACCTTGATCGCGATGACTGGCTTGCCAAGGCGACGCGCCTTGTCCAGCGCAGCAACGAAGCTCGGACCGTTGCGTACGGCCTCGCAGAACAGCATGACCGCGTATGTGTTGGGGTCCTCGACCATGTAGTCGAGGAAATCTCCCATGTTCAGATCGGCTTCGT
This sequence comes from Acetobacteraceae bacterium, assembly GCA_030039695.1. The sequence continues at coordinate 6,451 of JASHVB010000832.1, read as the reverse complement.
TTCCGGTCGATATGACGTAGGAAAAGCCGATGCCAGCGGCCTTGCCGCGATTGAACAGGGCGAATCCGATGCCGCCCGACTGGGCGATGACGCCAACGCGACGGTCGGAAACCAGCTTACGGCCGGCGTCTTCTGTCACTTCGACGGTGGGACTGAAGGTCGTGGCAACTTTGCCGAGGGCGTTGAAATAACCCTCGCAGTTCGGCCCACAAGCACGGATGCCGGTCCGTTCGGTGACCTCGATCAGCGCCGCTTGCATGTTGGCGGACGCCCCGCCCTCCTCGGCGAAGCCAGAGCTGATGATCAGAGCGTTCTTCACGCCGGCCTGCGCGCATTCCTCCACTGCCGCGGCGACGCCGGTAGCGGGAATGGCCACCAGTGCGAGATCGACCGGCCCGCCAACTGCGGCGATCGACGGATAACAGCGCAAGTCGTCGATCTCGGTGTAGCTCGGATTGATTGGCAGAATGCGCCCCGGAAATCCGTTCTCGCGCAACTGGTGGAGCAGGCGACCGCGAATGCGGTGCAGATCGGGCGATGCGCCCAGAACCGCGATCGACTCTGGCCAGAAAAACGAATGCAAAGGGTGCGGCATCAGACAGCTCCCCTGCTCCGCGGGCGGCGTCCCAACGCGCTGCATCGCGGGTGCGGGATCAACCGTTCGCACACTGCCTTCCGCGGATCGCAACCCAGCGTCCCAAATCTCATTTCATCGTTCCCCTGTATGCGGTGGTAATCAAACAGTAAGCACCATCCCTGTCTCGGCAAAAAACCGCTTGTCACCCGCGACCCTCTGCCGGACTTCGTCACGCATCGCCGTGCCGACATGCTAGAGGCCGATGCGTTCCGCCCGCCTCCATCGCGGCGACCATGGGCAAATACGCGCGATATGGACGGGCTTTTTTTGTCGAGCGGCGCGATACCAATCTCGAACATACGCTGCGGATGGATGATGCCCCGTTGCGTCACGTGCATGGCAAGCTTGCAGACCCGCCCGGCGAAGCCAAAACGGCCAAAACGATCGAACAGGTGCGCGAGCCCAAGCACGTGGTCAGCGTGATGGTGGGTCAGGTAGATCGCGTCGATCGGGTCGGAGTGCATGTGCCGTTGCCACGAGGCACAAATGGCGGAGTAGCCGCGGTAGATCGGCAGGATGAAGCCTTGCGCCTCGACCGGCGCCGAGGAGTTCGGTTCGTCCGGGTCGATTGCTTCCCGCGGCCATTGAGGATTAGCGGGCGCGCCAATTCTGCCTCGTCACGATGGAGGGATTTCGCGGCGGGCGACTGGGCGTCCTTCCTCGATTTCAACGCGGACCGCGAAATCGAAGCGATCGACGTCCAAGGCGATATCCAGATCTTCGGGGTGCAGATGGCAGCGGGCCGCCGCCCGGTACTTCGTTGCCTCGCTGGAGGCGCGGATTAGACGCCGCACCGCCTCGGCGTCGCCAGGCCGACCTTGGAGCAAATTACGCAGATGCAGGGCACATAATTCGTCTTCGTCGGTGCGCGAGCCGCCCTCCAGGCCCATGGCGACAAGCGTGATGCGACCCGGGCGGGTGGCGAGCATGGCCCGTGCGGTCGCGCTCGCCGTAACCAGCGCGGTGGCATAGCGACATTCCGCGGCAACCGCGGCAACGATGCCTTGCGTGCCAGCGCTCGTGCGCTGGATGACAGTCTTGCCGTGCAGATCGGCACGGGACAGTTCGAACGGAGAATTGCCAAAATCGAATGCTTCCGGTGCCCGGCCCTTGACCTCGCCCATGCAAATATGGCCGACCCCTGCCGCGCGCAGGCACAAAGCCTGATCGACATCGGCCACCATGATGATGCGGGTTGCGTCATTGGCCAAGGCAACCGCGGCGGTCGTAAATGCCCGGAGCACGTCGATGATTGCCACCGTGCCGGCCGCCCGCCTTGCGCCATCGAGCAGGCTGTCGACCCGGATCTCGATCTCGCCGGTCACCCGAAACGTCCCGACCGCGGGAAGCCATTTGGTGGCAGGCGGCCAGCCTGGGCACGTTCGCCCAGCCAGTCTCGCAGGTTCGTTTCGGTACGGATCTTGTCGCCAAGCTTCCAGCTCAGGCCCTCGGCGAGCGAGAAGACCTTGGCGTCGGCCATGCCGCCGTCCTTGTGGCGCTGCAGGATCACGCCAGCACCACGCACCATCTCGGGCACCTGATCGAGCGGGAAAATCAGCAGTTTGCGGTTGGTGCCAATGATGGCAACGTGGTCGCCATCCGCGAGCGCGCACAGTGCAGCTTCCTCGCCTGGCTTCACGTTCAGGATCTGCCTACCGGTGCGCTTCTCGGCACCGAGTTCCGCCGCAGGTACGATGAAGCCGCGGCCCGTGTTCGACGCAACGAGATAACGCGCGTTTTCCAGCGCGACGAACAAGGCGACGACGTCGTCTTCGTTCGTCAGTTCAACGAGAACCCGGATCGGCTGACCGTCGCCGCGACCGCGCGGCAAGTCCGCCGCCTTGAGGGTGTAGGCCCGGCCGTTCGTGCCAAACAAGGTTAGGCGATCCGTCGTGAAGCACGGCACCATCAGCTTCAGCTTATCGCCTTCCTTGAAGCGCAGTTCAGACGGCTCGGCGACACTGCCTTTCACCGCGCGCACCCAGCCTTTGTCGGACAGGATGACAGTGATGGCTTCGCGTTCGACGAAGGCTTCCGTCGCCACTTCCACCGCCGGCGGCGCGGCGCCGAGCTCGGTGCGGCGCTTGCCTAACGTGCCGGAGCCGAACTTCGTACGTATGGCTTGGAGCTCTTCGGCGATGCGGCTCCAGCGCAGGCTCTGGTCCTTCAGCAGCTTCTGCAGTTCGCGCCGTTCCTTGGTCAGCGCCGAATGCTCCTTTTTCAGCTCCATTTCCTCAAGTCGGCGCAGACTTCGCAGCCGCATGTTCAGGATCGCGTCCGCCTGGTTGTCAGTCAGGTCGAAGTGCTGCATGAGACGCGGCTTCGGTTCGTCCTCGGTACGGATAATGCGGATCACCTCGTCGACGTTCAGATAGACTAGCAAATAGCCGTTCAGTACCTCCAACCGACGGTCGATCGCCGCCAACCGGTGATTGCTGCGGCGGACCAGCACTTCGTGGCGATGGTCGAGCCATGCACGCAGCACCTCCGGTAGCGACATCACCCGCGGCGTGCGCATCGCATCCAGTACGTTCATGTTCAGCGGAAAACGCGTCTCCAGCGACGTGGCGCGGAACACGGTTTCCATCAACACCTCGGGCTCCACGCCGCGGCTGCGCGGTTCCAGTACCAAGCGGATTGTGTCGCTGCTTTCGTCGCGCGCATCGCCGAGCAGCGGCAGCTTCTTCTCCTCCATGAGCTGAGCGATTTGCTCGATCAGTTTTCCTTTTTGCACTTGATAGGGAATTTCCGTGACGACGATCTGCCAGGTGCCGTGTTTGCCTTTCTCGACGTCCCATCTCGCGCGCAAGCGAAAACCACCGCGGCCAGTCTCGTACGCCGACTGGATCGACGCCGCATCTTCGACCAGCACCCCGCCGGTAGGAAAGTCCGGACCTGGCATATGGCGCAGCAGGTCGGCGGTGGTGGCCTTCGGATGGCGGATCAGGTGGATCGCCGCGGCACAGATCTCCCCGGCGTTGTGTGGCGGGATGGACGTGGCCATGCCGACGGCAATGCCGGCCGCCCCGTTTGCCAACAGATTGGGGAACGCACCAGGCAGGACAATGGGCTCGGATTCTTCGCCATCGTAGGTAGGCCGGAAATCCACCGCATCATCGTCGATGCCGGCGAGTAGCGCGCGGGCGACTTCCGTGAGGCGCGCTTCAGTGTAACGCATCGCCGCTGGATTGTCACCGTCAACATTACCGAAGTTCCCCTGCCCTTCCACCAGCGGATAGCGCGCCGCGAATTCCTGCGCCTGACGCACCAGCGCATCGTAGATTGCAAGATCGCCATGCGGATGGAACTTGCCCATCACGTCGCCGACTATGCGCGCACATTTCTTGAACCCCGCACCGGGATCGAGGCGCAGCAGATGCATCGCATAGATCAGCCGGCGGTGCACCGGCTTCAGCCCATCGCGCACATCCGGCAGCGAACGCGACATGATGGTGGAAAGCGCGTACGCGAGATAGCGTTCCGCCAGCGCATCCTTCAGATGCGTATCCTCGATATACCCGGTCAGATCATCCGGCATCCTTGGTCTCCGATTCGCCCGCCAGCGCAGCGACGCGGTCGTATAGCATCGCCCGCGCCTGTGGCAGCGGGCGGTGGCGGTGGCCGAACGCGTCACGCGCCAGAAAGTGCCCGGTCAGCGCCAATCCATCGCGCCAATCCGTGGCGTCCGCGGTGTTGCCACCGGCCAGGAATCCGGGCAGGCGCAGCAGCCGTGCCTTCCAGATGCCTGCCGCTTCCTCGGTCACTGCACGGCCGGTGCGCGGTGAGACGAATGCCAGCCCGGCGGCGGCACCGGTGACGGCGCAGCTCGTCAGATCCAGACCGTAGCCAAGTTCTGATAGCAAAAGTGCTTCCCAGTGGATCAGCTCGGTCAGCATCGTTACGCCTTGCGCGACATGCGCAATCAGGTGCACCAGGCCGTGGAAGGCACGCGGATGTGGTTCCCGTTCCGGCAACGCACCTTCCGCCACCGCACAGGCCGCGGACAGCATCCCCAGCGCCAACGGATCATCCAGCACTTGCGCGGCGCCGGGGTATATCATTTCTGCACTGAAACTTCCAAGCTGGTCGGACAGCCGCGCCACCCAGCGCACCTGAGCCAGGTTGCCCGGTTGCCACAGGCCCGCGTGAGCGCGCGAAGCGCCGCCGCGGGCCAAGCCACGATGCAGGCCGTGCTCTTCCGTCATGACGGTGGCAACAGCGTCACCTTCGCCGAACGGGCGCGCGGCTAAAATGATGGCGGGTGCATCCCAGTCCATGCATCAGCCAGCCGGAATGATGGTGGCGATCAGAGCTGGTGCAACCCGTCTGCGATGACGCAGAGCAGGGCGCCAAGAGCCCCCAGCATCATCGTGAAGCCACCCGGTGTGATGCCGAACAGCCAGCCAAAATGGACGCGCTGCGCGCGCTCCATCCGCTGCAACGGGACAGCGGGCGTCTGGGCAATCTGTTCGACAACAGCGGCGCGGCTTTCCATGTCGACAGGATACCGGCCGGCAGAAGATGGTTCAACGGGGCGGTCGGATGGGGCCATTTCCGTCGCTGTGGTCACCAGAATAGCGGCGGAAACTAACTCAATCGCTACTTGCATCGGGTACTTCGCGCGCAACGATAGTGGCGAGCATGGCCCTTACCACTATTCCGCAACGAACACCCTGGCGTCCGCGTGTGGGTCGATGTCCACGGCACACATGCAACGAGACGCGCCAGGAACCGCCGCAGCGAAATCGCGTTTGCACTGGAAATCGCCGTGCTGGTTCCTCGTATGCTGGGTGCAACTCCCCGGCTGCTGGGGTACTTCGTCCTCAAGATCCGCCGTCACCCAAAATGAGTAGGACCTCGCATCGGTTTGCTGGGCACCAGACCGCGGCCAGCCTCGCGGCTCTGGGCGGGCGGTGCCCCGGACACCGCCCCACGCTCCCGCACGAGCAGCGCGCGTCCGCCGATGCGGCGCGGTGCGATCTGGCGACGGGACATGATCCGGAGGCCGGCCGTCCTTGTTCCCTCGCCCGCGTTGCTGCGACACTGCCGGACCCGCTTCGCGGCGGCACGGGCACGGCGGCAGAGTACCAGCTGATGGACGCATCGTCTGGTGGCCGGCGCCCCGCCGGGCGAAACGGCGCTCGCGCCGCGCAAGGCGGCGGGGCCGGGCACCGTGCCGGACGACCCGGCGCGACCAATGGGGCTCGGGACGTTGCAGGCCGGCCAGCCTACCCGGCTGCTGCAAACAGTCCAGGTAAATGACGTGCGGCGACCCCGCCTTCACGCGCGGCTGCTTGTGATCCGCGCGTGCGCCCAAGACAGGCGGGGGCCGTACGACGCCGAATGTGTCATTCTGATTGAGACCGCAACGGTGAACCCGGCCAAGGTCGACGCCGTGATCCGGCTGAGGCCGATAGGGGGTGGCGCAGTACGGGGCCGGATGGACGCGCACGGCGTCCATTGGCAGCTGGTGCGCGGCGATTTGCAGTCTGGCGTCTCGGGGTGCGCTGGTCGCGTACCGTTCCGGCGAGTTCCGCGAGGCCTCGGACGTCGGTGCGGGCTTGGCGTCGAAGCTGCCCGATCAACCGCCGCTCAACCCGCTGAGCGACGCAACGATGGTGGCCAACGGCTGCCCCGCAACGGCCCCACCGGCCTGGGCGGTTCCTGGCTCGGGCGCCGGAGAATGCCGCCGCCAAGGCGCTGCTGGAAAATGCGAGTGAGCGAGTGAACCAGCCCAACCCGAGACGCTGGTACTGCTGGCGGAGCCCTTGGCGGCGTTCGGCTTCCCGCTACCCCCGCTGGTGGCACCGCAGA
>JASHVB010000831.1 GCA_030039695.1 Acetobacteraceae bacterium | reverse complement strand
TGTAGCTCTCTCCTTAGAACGTAGCTTACGTTACATTATGACTGGCTGTGTGGCTGGCTTCGGGCTGGACTCCCTGATCGAGATTTTCGCGTCGATTGTCGTCGTCTGGCAGTCGAAGGAGATCGAATTCGACACTGGTCGTCAGCCGAGCAATCCATCCTCAGAGCCGAAACCCGAGTTACCCTGATCGATGCGGCTCTGGCCGGGGCCGTGCTAATGGGCGGCGGTCTGAATGCCATGCGGGGGTGTAGGCCAATCCGACAAGCGGATAGAGTCAAGCCTTTTGACTAGTCAGGAATGATTTACCCGCAGGCGCAGCAATCCTCGCCGCTCCAGGCTTCGCGCGCTTCCTTCACGACGAACCAAACAATCACCAGCGATGTCACAGGATCGACCCACCACGCATTCAGCATGAAATCGACCACCGTACCGGTCACAACAACACATGACAGCCAGCCGCAGGTAATGCTCTCGACCGCGTCGGCCCGCATCGCCCTGCTGCCGAGCTGGGTGGCGACCGCGATCTTGCGGCGCGCCAGCAAGGCCATGATCGGCATTGCCAGGAGGGCAACGATCAACCCTGCCGATGAAAATGCCTCCCCTTCGCGGGTCCATATGCTCCACCCGACTCCAGCGACGATGTAAGCTGCAAGCGCAAACAACAACGCACCGCCGATCCTGCTGGCGGTGCGTTCGGCCGCTTCGGAAAAATGCTCGCCATGCCTCAGCTCGATGCTGAGACGCCAGATGAGCACGCCCGCCGACACTAGCTCGATCACGCTATCAAGTCCGAACGCCAGCAGAGTGAGGCTTCCGGCGATGACGCCGGCAGCAATCGCAACTCCACCTTCGATCACCATCCATCCGACTGTTAGCCATTCCAAAACAAACGCCTGCCGGATCAAAGCGCGGCGCTCCGGCGTCAGCTCGGCCTGCGAGGCGACATTGGAACCGCAGCTTGTGTCGCCGCAAGTCTCAGCTCCGCCGCGCAGCAGCATGTCGTCATTCGCCATAGTCATGCCGCATTCGGTGCGAAGTGCTCTCCGACCTGCACTACCATATCGGTGATCGTGCACCGCACGTGATCGTCGCTGGCGTGTAAAACACGTGCTTGCCGTGCCGTTCGGTACGTAGAATGCGTGCTGCCCGTAATAGGCGACGATGGTGACTGACCAATGGCGGTGGGAGTTGCGTGCGAGCCGCAACGTCTGACATACAGGTGGCTTGCCTAAGGCAGGCCGGGAAGATCCGCAGACGGCTGGGCTCGCCCATGAGCCGGAACATCTCGGCCAGCTCGCTTGCCTGGTCATCCGTAATTGACGGCAGATCGGTCATAATCCAATAACAACACCTGAATAGGTATTCAAACAACGATATAATGTAACAAGCGCCCCGTCCACTGACCGCGGATCAAACGATGTCGGACCACCTTCACGCGGACGACCACCATGATCATGACCATCAGCACGGGCACACGCACGGTCCGGGAGGGCACGTACATGCGCCAGCGAGCTTCGGCCGCGCGTTTGCCATTGGTATTGGGCTGAACCTCGTCTACGTCGTCGCCGAGGCGTTCTACGGCGTGATGGCGCACTCACTCGCTCTTCTGGCCGACGCCGGTCATAACCTCAGCGACGTGCTCGGCCTGACCGCCGCGTGGGTGGCCACCGTGCTGGTTGCATGGGAACCGTCCGCCCGGTTTACCTACGGTTTGGGGCGAAGCTCGGTGTTGGCGGCACTCGGCAATGCGGTGGTGCTGCTGGTGATCACCGGCGGCATCGGCTGGGAAGCTCTTCGCCGGTTGGCCGCGCCTCAGCCGGCATCGGGTGTCACTATCATCGTCGTTGCAGCCATTGGCATTCTCGTCAATGGCGGAACCGCTTTGCTGTTCATGCGGGGCCGCAAGGGCGACCTCAACATTCGTGGCGCCTTTCTGCACATGGCCGCGGACGCACTGGTGGCTGCGGGTGTCGTCCTTACAGGCTTCTTGATTCTCTACACAGGATGGCTATGGCTCGACCCCGTGATCGGCCTTATCGTCAGCGTGGTTATCGTGGCCAGTACTTGGTCGCTGCTGCGTGAGGCCGTGAAACTTTCGCTTGACGCGGTGCCACCCGGCATCGATCGCATGAAGGTCCACCATTATCTCCACGGATTGCCTGGCGTCGTGGAAGTTCACGATCTGCACATCTGGGGGCTGAGCACGACGGAGAGCGCTCTCACCGCGCATCTCGTCGGCCCCGAGGAAATCGACGGCGCCGTCCTGCTGCCGCAAGTTTCTGCCGAGTTGAAACGGCGCTTTGGGATCGGTCACGCCACGCTTCAGATCGAGACCTTGGAAACGGCGCGGCTCTGCGGCCTACGACCTGATAATGTTGTCTGAGTGCTGAGTTTTGCGCGCTGGAAAACCCGGACAGTAAATTGACAGCACTGCTTTCCCATGAGATGCCGCTGGCAAATTTGCCGCTGTCCTGCGCGGGCGTACCCCGCCATGATGGGCCAGATTGGCGGACGCTGCTGTTCGTCGGCTCCATGCTGCTGGGCATGGGTGCTTACTAGGTCCTCGATCGGACTGAGGCCTCGCGACCGCGCTCAGCCTGAGGCGGTCGCGATGACCACCAACGCGACGACGCCACCCCGGCATGGAGCTGAATGTCCGGTTCCTGGATTACTCGATCGATCGATCGGTTGGTGACCGGGTTTGGGTCGAGAGCAGCCCCTGCCGCGTACGACTGGGAAGGGTGGCGAGCTGCCTTTCCGCTTATGAGAATGACAGCCTGGAAAGCAGACCTAATCGTCTCGCACCTCTGGCGTAATATCGAGGTCCGCGGACAGGAACGCCGAGCCCGTGACGCGACTACAGTGCCGAAGGGGGCAGATACGCAGTCTCCGCTGACGCGGGCCTTCCAGGATATGATCGTGAATAAGTTCCCCCAAAAGTTCTCCGCACTGCTGTGCCAATCGCCTTTCACCGGCGACGAAAGCCGATCGGATTCGGGTATGTAGCTCGTCTAAGATCGCTTTCGATGTGAAGTTGCCAGTCTCAGGAAGACCCAGAAGCCGATATCTTTCGATAAGGTCGTTCGGCCATGCGCCATGTCCGTTAGCTATTTCATCCGCCATTTTACAGAAGGTACGGATATCCATTAGCGGGCGCACCTATCCGTCGATTTGATATTCGCCGTTGCTACCTTCTCCGGTGCGTCATGCGTGCGACTGCCGAAACCAATCGGTCTTCGGGGAACAGCCCAAGCTGATGGAGTTGCCGAAGGAAGTGGTCGAAGTCAGCATAGCTGATTTCGCGCTGCAAGGATTCGTCAGCGAGGGCGTCGATCTCGCCGGCAATGCGTTCGATCTTCTCGCGGCTTTGGGCCTTTTCCCGCTCGTCCGGCATTTTCGTACCGCTCCACGCTCTGAGAGCGGCGTTGGTTCTGGTGTAGTTTGCAACGGCACGCAAGGCATCAGCTGCGCTCGCGATGATCGAATAACTTGTGCTGCGCCCTCCGGCAGCGTCCTTGACAAGAATTCCGCGCCTCGCGAGGTCCTCGATGTCGCGTAGCGCGGTATCATTGGACGTTTTCGTCAGCGCCGCCCATTTGGAGCTCCTGAGTTTGCCGTCGAACCCATCTAACATTCGGTTGAGCACTTTGAGCTGGCGGTCATTCAGCTTCTCCTGAGCGTAGGTATCCCAGAAGCGTGCTTTCGCGAGAACGGAAGCAAGGGCTTTTTCTGCCCCGTCGAAAGCGCGGTCGAGGCATGCAAGGAACCATTGCATCCAGGCAATGATGTCTAAACCGCCTTTTTGGGTCTTTTCCAAAATGTCGTAATAGGCGTTCCGTTCGACGCGAATTTGGGCCGACATACTGTAGAAACGCTGCGAGCTTTCTTCGGATCGCGCGAGCGCCATATCCGTAATCGCACGCGCGATGCGGCCATTGCCGTCTTCAAAGGGGTGGATGGTTACAAACCAGAGATGTGCGACGGCGGACTTTAATACCGGATCAATCCCAGTTTCCGCGTTGAACCATTTGAGAAAGGCGCGCATCTCGTCCTCGAGGCGCGCCGCTGCTGGCGCTTCATAGTGAACGTGTTCCCGACCGATGGGGCTGGAGACGACCTGCATCGGCCCTGATTTTTCTGTACGCCATCCACCGACGATCATCCTGGTCATACCGCTTCGGCCCGTTGGAAAAAGGGCCGCATGCCAGCCGAACAATCGTTCTTCCGTTAGCGGCTGATCATA
>JASHVB010000103.1 GCA_030039695.1 Acetobacteraceae bacterium | reverse complement strand
TTGGCAACATAGCCCTGGACCATCTGCTTGAATACAACCGGGACCTTGCCCATCGCTGTCACCATGTCGCGCACCGTGGTGATGGCGGCGGGGTCGGAGTGCGGGCCGGGGCACAGATCGACCAGGTCGCACAGATAGGTTGGTGTGTACCAGTGCGCGATGATCGTCCGATTCTGCAATCCGTCAGGCAGCAGCGGAAAGATATCGAGATTGCTGGTGTTGCTGGCCAGAATGGCGTCGGCGTCCATTGATCGTTCGATCTCGGCGTAGACGGCGCGTTTGGCGTCGGGGCGTTCGACAATCGCCTCCACCACCAGCTTCACACCGGCTACGGTCTGCGCCAGTGACGGGACGCAGCGCACCGCGTGTGACAGGTGCTGGCGGTCCCAGGAGGCATCAACCTCGCCGGCCTCGACTAACGTCGCCAATGCGGTTGCCATCAAGCCATGGGCGCGTTCCAGGGTCTCCCTGTTGTTGTCGGTCAGGCGCACCGCATGCCCACCAAGCGCGTACACTAGTGCCAAGGCGTGACCCATCAGGCCGGCGCCAACGACGGCAACTTCGGTCATCGCAGAGCTCCCGTCATGTCATTCACACTTTGTCCGCAGCGATCGGGTGGCGTCGTCATGGGCGAGGTGGCCATGCGCTGGGAAGGCCCGTATGGCGGCGTGCGCATATGTCCGTGTCCGGTAAGGTCCGTCACCTCGGGGGTGACATCGGGGGCGAAGCGAAATGTCGTCTGCGCGACGAAATACTCGATTCCAACTTTGAAGATAGGGATGACAGTCCTCCACCAACGCAAGAGTGCCCCCATCGATCCGCCCTGGACCGACGTCATTGCGCACATCACGCAGAAGCGGCGCCGGCAGCTCATCGAGATTGGCCGCGAGGGCAATTGCCACCTAGTCCGAGCTGAATGGCTTGCCGCCACGCGGGCTGCCAGTGTGCCAGTCGTGCACTGACCGCAGCGGGGCGGGTCGCCAGGCAACTCGCGAAAGCTCAGCGTCATCGGTTATGTGACTACCGGCAGCCATGGCTCCGGTGCGCGGCAGTCGATATCGGTCGCCACATCCACCACCACCGTCTCATCCGACGACAGAGCCTGATGCAGCGCCGGCGCGATCTGCGACGGCTGTTCTACACGGATGCCGCGCAGGCCGAACGTCTTTGCCAGGTCGGCGAAATTCGTCGGTCCGAAGCGCACCAACTCGCGCACGTCGCCCGGTTTGTTGCCTTGCTGACGCTGAATGTTGGGCCAACCCTGCCCGAAGCCAGAGTTGTTGTTGATCACCAGCACCACTGCGATGCCGCGTCGGCGCGCGGTTTCTAACTCCGTCAGGTGATAGTAGATCGCGCCGTCGCCCGACCAGCAGATCACCTTGCGATTCGGAGCGCCACATTTCGCACCTAACGCCGCAGGGAACGACCAGCCGAGTGATCCTGCGGCGCGCAGGTAAGTCTGCGTGGTGCCGTTCAGCTCGATCAGCGTCGATGTCCAGATGCCGGAATAGCCAGTATCCGCAACCAGGATGCCGTCTTCCGGCAAGGCACGGGTTATCTCATCGCACAGCCGGTCCGGATAAATGGGCACCGAGTTTTGTGCCAGCAGCGGGGCGCGCGATTCGCGCCACGCGGCGACGATGCCTGCGGCGCGGTCCGCAAATGCGCTGTCGCGCTGTGGTCTGCCAAGCGCGGTCAACAGTTTCGCCAGTGCTGCCTTCGGATCTCCCATCAGGCCAAGCGTGTGCGGATATGACCGTCCAAGCTCGCTGGGATCGATATCGATCTGCACGCAGGGCGTGCCGAGCGACGGAATCCGCCACGCGTGCGTGACCTGGTCACCGGTATGGCAGCCAACGAAGAGCACCATATCGGCTTCGTGCACGATCTGATTCGCCGGCGGCGCACCATAATTGCCGACGCAGCCAATGGAGAGGCGGTCGCGCGTCGGGATCGTGCCACGCCCGCCCAGGGAGGTGCCAATTGGCGCAGCCAGCGCTCGGCCGAGCGCCAGCAGCTCAGGCCCCGCCTGGGATGCGGCGATCCCGGCACCGCCGACAATCGCCAGACGCTTCGATCTACGCAGTGCGCTAGCAGCTTGTTCAATCTCGTCGTCAGACGGTGCAGGACGGTACGGTGGCATGCGCAACTGGAACGCAGGATCCGTCTCTGCCGGTTCGGGAACGCTGCCTGCTTCAACGATTTCTCCCTGCAAGCCGTTCAGATCGAGATGTGCGGGACGCGGCGAGCCGGTCATCGCCTCACGCCATGCCTGGCGCAGTAGCCGCGGGAGGTCGGCGGCTGAGTCAACATCAGCAGTGAATTTTGTCACCGACGAAAACATGGCATGGTGGGGAATCTCCTGATACGCGTTGCGGTGCTGATGCGCCGGCGCCTTGCGTCCGGTGATGGCGATCACCGGGCTACGCCCAAGCCACGCGTCCTGCAGGCCGGATGCCAGATTCGCCGCGCCCACCGATTGCGCGAAGCAGATGCCGGGCCTGGCCGTGATGCGCGCGTAACCGTCGGCCATATAGGCCACCGCTTTTTCACTATGCCCCAGCACACGCTGCACACCCAAAGTGCCGAGCTCGATCAGGGTCCGCCGGATCACCGCGTCGATGAAGAACACATGCGTGGTGCCATTCGCCTTCAAACTGCGCGCCATCCACTCGGCGCCTGTGAGATGGTCTTGTCCGCTCATGCGTCGTTTCCTCCGTCCAGCCGGTGCTGGACTGTAGGTGGGCAAGGCAGTGGGGACAATGCAGCCGGGGAAGGGTCAAATCTGAGCCTCGTGCGGCGCGGCACGTGGTTATCACGCCGCAACTGGGAACGCTGTTCGTCGCCAGTTTTGTGGATCGTTGTGTGTACGTGCTTATGCGTTTGTGGATTTACCGCCTTATCGGTTTATGGATGGCGCGCCGCCGTGTGATGAATGTCTGCATCATCCGCTGTGGCTCGTCAGTGAGCCATGCATCGACGAATCGATCGATCCCATGCTGGATCGCTGCTTCCAGTGACAACCCCTGCCAATCATCGATCAGCGCCTTTTGTAGCCGCACAGCTTGCGGCCCTGAGGCGAGAATTCCCTCAATTGCACGCTCCACCGCCGCGTCGAGTTCGCCAGGCGGCACAACCTCCTCAACCGCTCCCCAATCGAGCGCGGTGGCCGCATCGATCGTTTCGCCCGTCAGCAGTAACCGGCGCGTGCGGCCCCAGCCTATCAGCCCAGGCAGCAGCGCTGCCTCAACGACGGACGGGATGCCAACACGCACCTCCGGCATGCCAAACCGCGCGTCGCTGCTGGCGATGCGGAAATCACATGACGCGGCAACCTCCAGCCCCGCACCCAGCGTCCATCCCTGGATTCGGGCGATGACTGGGACCGGCATGCGCCGGAACACGTCGCAGCTCTGATGCACCAACGTGATGAATCCGCGCGCCGCGCCGGCATCGAGCGTTGCCATCTCATTGATGTCAGCGCCGCCGATGAATGCGCGCTCGCCAGCCCCGGACAGTACCACGACGCGCAGCGTAGAGTCGTCGGCGAGACGACGCACGGATGTGATCAAATCTGTCATGATCGGTGGATTCAGAACGTTGAGCTTCGCCGCGTTGTCGATGGTCACGGTTGCCACGCCGCGTGCATCACGCTGCACGCGGATCCAGTTACGGTCGCTCATCCTGCAAATTCCATTTCCCGATGTCGTTGCGACACGTGCTGCGGCGAACTGATCTTCCGCAGGAGTTTGCTTCGCCACTGGGCGCCTGACAAGAAACCAGACCGTCAATCGTCATCCCACCGCCCCGACGGATCCGTGCGCCCGGGATCAAGCCGGGGTCAGGCTCTGGGTCCTCGGGCGTTCGCCTGAATGACGATGGACCGCTCGTGTCTGTCGGTCGCGGATCGGCCGCCTCAGCCAGTAGCCCATTCTCCATGACGGAGGGGCGCTATCCGTTCTCCGAAACCTCATGAAATCTGACATGCGCCATCAGGCTGCCAATGGCAGATCAGGTTTTGGTTCCTGCTTCACGGAAGCTCGTTTCACGCGAGCCTTGCGGTTCGCGCCAGAGCGAGCCTCTCCACAGACACCGCAGAACTTGCGGCCAAGCCAGCGAGGTTGCGGGCCGCGTTCAGATCACGCCCGACCTCGAAATCACAGTCATCACAGCGGAACGTCCTTTCCGCCAAGGCCAGCGTCTGCTTGATGACGCCGCAGCAAGAACAGGTCTTGCTCGAAGGATACCAGCGATCGGCCACGACAATGCGCGCGCCATATAGGCGCGCCTTGTATTCCAATTGCCGACGGAATTCGAACAATCCCATGTCTGACACGGCGCGGGCGAGGTGCCGGTTGCGCACCATGCCGCGCACGTTCAGATCCTCGATGCCGATGACGACATACCTCTTTGTCAGCTCCGTCGTGAGCTGGTGCAACGCATCCTTGCGGATATCGGCGATGCGGC
>JASHVB010000830.1 GCA_030039695.1 Acetobacteraceae bacterium | reverse complement strand
CCTGCACGAGGGCGATGACGATGGCTTGCAGAGCAGTCATGCGGCGTTCCTGACGGACCAAGACTGATTCGGCAATCGCCGCGCGCTCAGTCGTTTATTGGATAAGCTGCCATAAGGCGTTTCTGCCGGCGCCAGTCGCGCCACATTGCCGTGAGGCCGGCGGGACGGAACCCCCGCGCACGATTCGCCGCACCGATACGGAACGCCGCGTCGTAATGAAAGAACTGCGCACGCCACGCATCGCGCAGACGGGTTGAAGGATCCCAGACATGCGTTGCCTCGGAACCCGCGCCGTTGATTTCGATGACGCGGAAGCCTTCGCCACGCGCCAGCGCCTGGGATGACTCAAAGCGTACGTCGATGCGGCCGAAATGGAACTCCGGCATAGACTGCGCAAGCTCGTCGATGCGCGTGGTCAGCGCCGGTGTCGCCAGCTCGATACCATTCCGGAATATAGATCCTTTGCAATGGTTGCCGACGAATACGAGGCGCACAAGTTCGTCGCGTGCCGGGACCTCGTGCAGCCGGCACGCCAGGCGCGGCAGGTAGAGATGCGGCACGTGACCGGCACGCGGGTCCGCCAGGATCAACTCGCGCAGCGTCGATCGTCCGTCGCCGACGACGCTCGGCGGATACTTCAGCGTAATGGAGGTGAGACGGCCCGAGCGCTCGCCCGGCTCGCGGACGTAGAACAAGCCGGCCTCGCCATCGTGGTGGATGAATTCCTGCAACAGCAAGCCTTCATTACGCGGGAATGCGGTGAGATACCGCAAAAGATCCGCTCGATCCGTGACAAGGCGGACGCCCGTACCGTTACAACCGACATCCGGCTTGGCGACTATCGGGTATGTAAACCCCGCGGTTGCGATTGCCGCCTCAGCCGCCACGAGGTCGGCACCCGGGTCGGATCCGTGGGTGACGATCCCCGTGTAGCGCGCAAGCATGCCGTCCTGCGGCGCGCCGACCTGATCCAGAATGCTGCGCTTCGATTCGCCGCACAGCCCACCGAGTGTGATGTTGGGGTTGGCCGCGGTCGGCAGGCTGAAACTGCCGTAGCGCACCCCCAATGCGATCCAGTACGCCGCGATGGGACCGTAGAAAGCCCAGCCGGGCCAAAATTCGAAGAACGAGACGACTGGCCCGATGTCCGGTGCCGCGGTCTCGGCTCGGGGTTGACGGAGGGCGCTCTCCAGTTTCATCGCCGCGCGTTGCCGAACGCGACAACGGCGACCCGGCCGGCCAGGATCACAAATACCACGAAGCCCGCCGCGCCAGCCCAGCGCCAGGCACCGAAATGGTCCATTAGGAACTGCCCGACCCGCAGCGACACGCCGAACAGCAGGCTAGTCCAGCATAGGGTGGCGCATATCGCGGCCAATGTGAACTGCTTCAAATTGGCGCGGAGGAAGCCGCACGTGCTGTACGTCGGCAGCCGCATTCCCGGCAGGAACCGGCTCACCAGCACCACCCGGAACACCCGCCCCGCCAGCCAGCCGCGCATCATGTCCTGGCGTCGAGGCGGCAGCATGCGGTCGATCCAGGGCACGAAGCCAGCCAAGCGCCCAAGGCCATACAGCCCCAGGTCGCCCAGGACGATGCCGATGAACAGGGCGACGAGGGCCACGGCGATGGACATGCCGCCGGCCTCGGCCTGCATCGCGGCGATGACCGTTGCGGCATCCTCCAAAATGAACGTGCCCACAATAATGGCAATTGCCTGGAGCAGCGGCGAATGGCCGGCCAGCGCCAGGAGGGAGGCGATCGAACTGTCCAACATGATCGCCTATGAATCCCCTGGCATGGTCGTTGGTCGCACAGATAGTCGGCTGGCCGCGCCGCGTCTATCAGCTGTTCGTGATGAAGAGTTTCAGCTGCCATACGTGGCACGCTTAACTCACCAGGGGATGTCTTACTCGCACCACAGGCAAGTGCAAGGACACGGCATGCCCATCACCGGGTGCCCGACGACTGCGCCTTCGTCGTCGACACCTCGTTGAACCTCGCCTGCGTCGTCGCCGAGCCGAGTTTGGGCCGCCGGCCAACGCCGTCGCGCTACTCGCCGACGCGGCGCACAATTTTGCGACGTCCGGGGGCTGCTGCTGGCTTGGGGCACGGCGTGGCTGACGCAGCGCCCGCAACCCACCGGCCAGCCTGTGCTGGGGGCACGGCGCGGTTGGCCTGGCCCGGGCCGGTGGAGACGCTGGCCGCGGTGCTGGTGGCAGCGGCCGGGATCAGGCTGAACCCTGGCAGAGCTCTCAGTCATGCTCGCATGACCGCTGGCACGAGCTGAACATTCGCGCCCAATTCTTGCACCTGTCGGACGATGCGATGGTATCTGCAGTGGGAGTCGTCGCCGTCGCCGTTATCCCGGCGACGGGCTGGGTGTGGCTGGATCCGAAGGCGAGTCTGGCGATTCCATGCGGGACCCGAGATGTGCCGCGCCGTGCCATGAACCTCGCCATGGATGCCGTGCCAGCTGGCGTGCAGCTGTAGGCGGTGCATGATTGGCTTGCGGCTCGGCCGGCTGTGCTGGAGGTTCACGATCTGCACGTCTGGGGTCATTCCGCAACGCGAACAGCGCTGACGCCACATCTGGTGCGCTCCGACAGGACGCAGGCGCGGTCGCTGCACGACATAGCGGCGGAGCGCCGCCGGTGATTCGGCATGGGCGATGCGACCTTGCAGAAGGAGAACGACGAAGACGCTGCACGGTGCCGGTTGCAGCCATATGACATGGCGCAGGCAACGGCTGCGGCGATTCGACAAGCGCCGATACCGATGAGTAGTCTCTCGGGAGGAATGTCGAAGGGGGTGTTCGAGATGAGCGTGGCCTGGACCGATTCGGTGCATGAAATCGCCGGCACGAAAATGCACCTTTCGCGCGCCGGCAGTGGGCGCCCGGTGCTTATCCTGCACCACGACATCGGCTCGCCCGATCGTCTGCCGTTCTATGACACCCTGGCGGGGAGCTTTGATGTTGTAGTTCCGCATCATCCCGGATGGGGGAAATCCGAGCGCGCGCAATGGCTGCGCCATCCGCGCGACATCGCCGCCATGCATGCCTGGCTGCTGGGCGAATTGGCGCTAAAGGATGTGTCACTGGTTGGACTTGGCTTCGGTGGCTGGATCGCCGCGGAAATGGCGAGCCAGGCGCCAACGACGTATCCTAAGCTGGTGCTGGTGGCGCCGATGGGCATCAATCCGCCGGACGGCTTCATCGCTGACCAGGCGATCGTATCCTACCTCGACTATCCGCGCGCAGGCTTCCACGACCAGGCGGCGTTCGCCCGCGTCTATGGCGACGTGACGACGGATCAGCTCGAGCAGTGGGACCTCTGCCGCGAGATGGTGTTCCGTACGGCATGGAAACCATACATGTACAGCCAAACACTGCCGCATCTGCTGGGCGGGATCACGGCGCCGGCCATGATCGTGTGGGGCGATGACGACAAGCATGTGCCGATCAGCGCCTCGCGCCTTTGGCTGCAGGGCCTGCGCAACGCGCGATTCGAAACTGTCGCCGCGTGCGGGCACTATGTCGATATGGAAAAACCCGACGAACTGGCACGCGTGGTGATCGGCGTCGTCAACGCCAACTGAAACTGACAACACGAAAATCCAAGGGAGCCTGCCATGCACCTGATGTACTTCACCGAGCAACCAATGGGGGCGTACGACGCGCAGGAAGGCCTTAAGTACGGCGCGACGGCGCTGACCTTCTCCAACCGGTACTTCGATCCGGTGGCGGGCAGCCGGCTGTACAACGAATACCTGGAGGAGTACGTCCTTGCCGAAGAGTGCGGCGTCGACGGCATCATGTTGAACGAGCATCACAACGCGCCGTTCTGCATGCAGCCGCGCACCAACATGTTCGGCGCGATCCTTGCCGCGGTGACCAAGCGGGTGAAGATCGTCTTTCTCGGCAATCCGCTGCCAGTCTCTGACAATCCGGTGCAGCTCTCGGAAGAGATTTCGATGATCGACATGATCTCGAAAGGCCGTGTGGTGTCTGGTTTCGTGCGCGGCGGCGGGCAGGAGCAATTGGCGAACGGCGTCAACCCGGCGTTCAACCGCGAGCGCTTCGTCGAGGCGCATGATCTGATCACCCGCATCTGGACTGAGCCGGGGCCGTTCCGTTGGGAAGGCACGCACTACCAGCATCGCGTGGTGAACCCGTGGGCGGTGCCGGTTCAGAAGCCGTATCCGCGTGTGTGGATTCCGGGCGTGCTGTCAAAAGAGACAGTGATCTGGACGGCGCAGCAGCGCTATCCTTATATCGCGTTGAACACGTCGATCGACGCGACGAAGGTTATCCGGGAAACGTATGCGACGGCCGCACGCGAGGTCGGCTATGAGGCTGGCCCGGAGAATTTCGGCTACCTGATCCGCGTGCACGTGCAGGACACGGAAGAGAAGGCGCTGCGCAACGCCCGACAGTTCATGTGGATGCAGGGCGAATTCACCGGGCTGGCGCATCCGGTTTGGGCCAATCCGTCGGGATATTTCTCACCGTCGGGGCGACGTGGATTCGTTGAGTTCGCGGTCGGACGCGCGAAGAATCCGCGCGGCCAGCCGACATTCGAAGAGCAAGTGCGAGACACGATGATCATCGCGGGCACGCCTGATCAGGTGATCGAGCGCCTGAAGAACCTGATCGAACACACGCGGCCCGGCATCATGGGCATCTGGGGCAATGACGGAACGGTACCGGCGGCGGACCGACGTCGCTGCATCGAGTTGCTCGGCAAGGAAGTGATGCCGGCGATCCGCGAGCATGGCGCGAAGCTGGGGTTGAAGGATCCGTGGGAGGCGAACGCCCCGGTGCATTTGCGGTATTCGACGGATATTCCGGCGATCAAGGCGGCGGCGGAATAAGCGGGGAGTACACCTCTCCCGCCATGCGGGAGAGGTCAAGGCGCGCAACCGCCGAGGGGGAGGAGCGCGCCAGGTTCATTTTGATTTGGGAAGCAGCAGCGTTGCGCTCCCGTACGGTGATCGGCCCGTGGTTCGGCGTCGGCCGGCACTGATGATCGCCGTCGCCAATGTTTAGCCGCACTTCGCCGTGCTCGGGGTCTTGATGATCACCAGCGCGGAGCGGGTTGTGGGGCCGGCTGATGTGGCCCTTGCCGAGCTGGCCACCGCGGGCCGTTGCGTGCCTAGTTTGGTCAGCACCAAGAAGGTCACCACGAGCGATTTGCGGGCTGCCGACCTGCCGGTTGGCCGACTGAAGCCAATTGCGCGCAGGTTCCGAGTTGCCCTCGGGGGTTTGCTCGGTCCGCCTTCGTGGCGTCGGCACTGATAACGGCCGTCACGCACGGCGCTATCGCGACCCCTACGCGGGGCGACCACCATTTACGTACAGCGCCAGCACATCGCGTATCGCCCTGTTCAACGGCGTCGGCACGCCAAGTCTTGCGCCCAGTTCCACCACAGCACCACTCAGCCACGGCAGTTCCAGCCGGTTGCCGCGTGCCAGGTCGCCTTCCATCGATGCCGTCATCCGCGTCGGCAGCGCGTCGATGAACGTCATCCGCTGCTCGGCGTAATCCGCCGGCAGAGCGATGCCCATCGCGCGCCCCACGGTCACGGCCTCGCGCACCACGTCCAACAGGAACCCGCGCGCTTGCGGGTTGGCGCGGATCGGCCCGATCGGCGCGCGCATGCTCGCGGTGCAGCCTGACATGCCCACCAGGAAGACGAACTTCTGCCAGATTGCCAGACCGATATCGTCAGCAATCTCCGCATCGATGCCGGCCGCGACGCAAGCCGCATGCAGCGCCTCGACCCGTGCCGAACGCCGGTTCTCCAGTTCGCCGAAGATCAACTTCGCCATGGTGCCGGTGTGCACGATCACGCCGGGTGAACCGATCACCACGCCGATCTGCCCCACGCCGCCGATGACGGCATCGCG
>JASHVB010000829.1 GCA_030039695.1 Acetobacteraceae bacterium | reverse complement strand
CGATGCATCACCTGATCTTCGACGGCGTGCTGGAACGCTATCCGGATCTGAAGATCATCGCCGCACACGGCGGTGGTTTCTTGCCGGCGTATTCGGGCCGCATCGATCATGCGTGGGGCGCGCGCAGCGACTCACACGGCAACCTGCCGAGGCCGCCGAGCTTTTACCTGAAGAAGTTCCACCTCGACACGATTGTCTTCACACCACAGCAGCTCGAGGCGCTGGTTGCCTTGTTCGGGCCGAAGAACATCCTGTTGGGGACCGACTATCCGTACGACATGGCCGATTACGATCCGATCGAGCACGTCATGACCGCAAAGCTGTCAGCGGACGACCAAGCCGCGATCTGCGGCGGGAACGCAAGGGAGTTGTTCGGGTTCTGATACCGCAGGCTCCCTCCCGTCGGGGACGGCGTTAGCGAGGGTGCCGCAGGCGTGGCACCCTCCCGTGCCCCGCTCGCAGCGGGAGGGGGGTGTCGGATTTGCGGGCCTACGCCACCGTGCCTTCGCTGCGCAGGCTCTCAATGTCGCCAGGACTCATCTCGAGCCACGAGCGCAGCACGTCGCTCGTATGCTGGCCGAGTACCGGTGACGTCTCCAGCCGCGGCGGTTTGCCGTTCACGCGCACCGGCCAGGTGGGCATTTTGAAGTCGCCGTGCGTCGGATGGTGAATCGTCTGCATAATGCCGCGTTGCTCGAAGCTGCCATCGTTCTGCAATTCCATCGTGTCCATTACGGCGCCGGCGGGGATGCCAGCGGCACCGACGGCGTTCATCGCCTCGGATTTCGTGTGCCGACGCGTCCAGGCGGCGATCACCTCGTCCACTTCGGCCTCGCGCTGCACGCGATCCGATGGCGTTGCATAGCGCTGGTCACCGATCAGATCCTCGCGCCCGACAAGTTTGAGCAAGCGGTCCCAGTGGTCCGGATTGGCGCGGCTGGTCATGATGTAAACATAGTCGTTTGGCCCGCCCGGCTTGCACGGATAGAGACCCATCGGCGCGTTGTTTACTCCCGGTACCTTGCTGCCACCGCGCTGCGCCGGCATGCCGGTCAGTCCCTGCGTTGCAAAATTGATGCGCATGTAATGCAGGATTGCGTCCTGCATTGCCACTTGCAGCCGACGGCCCTTGCCGTCGACCTGCCGCTTGAAGAGCGCGCTGGCGATGGTGATGGCCATGGTCATGCCGGTACCAGTGTCGCCAAGCGAGATGCCGGGCCGCGTTGGCGGTCCGTTCGGGTCGCCGGTGACGCTGAACGTGCCGCCGCAGGCCTGCGCGATCATGTCGAAGGCGAGGTTCTTCTCGTATGGACTGCCCTCGCCGAAGCCTTTCACCGATGCATAAATGATTGATGGGTTCAGCTCGCGGACCACGTCGTAGCCGAGGCCAAGGCGTTCGATCGTGCCTGGCGCGAAATTCTCCACGGTAACATCGGCCTTGCGCAACAGATCCTTCACCACCGCCAGGCCACGCGGCGATTTCAGGTTCACGGCGATCGACTTCTTGTTGGCGTTGAAGACGTGGAAGTAATAGGGGTCATTGTCAGGCTTGCCGGGCTGCCGCCGCCGGCCGGGATCGCCGAGTTGCGGGTTTTCGATCTTCACTACCTCGGCACCCATCCAGGCGAGGGCTTCGGTGCAGGAGGGGCCTGCCTCGAACTGCGTGAAGTCGACGATCCGGACACCGGACAGAAAGTCCACGTCCGTGCTGTTGCTTTCCATGTGCATGCTCCTGCCCTGGGGCGGTTCTTGAGTCGCCGAACGGCAGCGTGGCACAGGTCGCGGGGTCGCCCAAGCCCGGACCGGCGCGCTCATCTCTGTCGCACGGGCTGCGGCCGATGGCGTGCATCATTCGATTGCTCGTGGCGGCGATGACCGGCATGCGATGGTTGTCGCAACGATATTCTGGTCGGCCGCTGGCAAGCGGTACGGCGACCGAAACCGTTTCGGTTCAGCATGCCGCGAGTACGGATCCGGCACCACGGCGGGGCGGTGGTTGTGGAGCCGGTCGCGCGAGACGGGAACTGGCTGAATGCTATGACAGGACCGCTCGACGACGATATCGTTCGAGCCGCAGCGGAGAAGTCAACGGAACGGGCCAGGTTGAACTGAATTTCTTCAGACGATGTCACGCTGCCGTTTGGAGAAAGGCATTGCTGCAATTCCAGAGCGTTGCAATTGAAGTTGGATTCATAAGACTCAGAAATATCCGCTTGTAGGGAGAACTGTAATAATCTGTCGCCCTTGATTTGAGAATATACGCTCGACATGCATACTCGGTGGGTTTAGCCATCCCAGATTCTCGTCCATAGTCACTCGACCGAGAACTTCACGCCGCCAATTTCTGACTCCAGACCGTAACACCGGCGCCACATTTCTCCGTTCAAGCGGCGCCGCGACACCAGCTAACGGCCGATGGAGCGGCGTCGATGCGGTGGTTGTTGTCCGGCGACATGAAATGCGAGACACGCAACAATCCTGTGGGTTTGTTCGTTGCTGGTTATAAGCCCGGGCTCGTGGTGCGAGTCAGGGGGGCAGCAACTGGCGCGATGCGATATCGGGCATCCGCTCTTCGCATCCGGCACGATCTAACACAGAGGCAAGCGAACAGACGGACGCCTGCGATAACTGACACAGGCCGGCGGCGGCCTGCTCATTTGTGGTTGCAAAAGCCTTCCGATGGCCGCTATGTAACCTAGGGTTGGCTTGAAAGCCCGTCGCCCGGGTGGCGGCGGTCGTTGACAGTGTCCTCCTCACCAAAACAGCAAGGTCACTCCGATGGCTGGCGACGCGAAGCGAGACTGGCTGATTCGCGTTCTTGAATTTACCTTCGCAGAAAATACCGGAGAGGCCCCGCGCGGCGAGGAAGACGCGACCCTTTCCCGCACCGAGCTGACCGAAAGGCTGCAGATCATCAACCAGGACGCGCGCGACAGTGGTGCGCTCGGAGCGCTTCAGGATTCCCTC
>JASHVB010000828.1 GCA_030039695.1 Acetobacteraceae bacterium | reverse complement strand
GACGGGATCACCAGTTGCACGATAACCGGCACCACGAACAACGCGAGGCCACCCGGTAACGCCGCGAGCCGGAATCCGTTCGGCTCGTTGGCAAGCAGGAGGCTGACGAACGGCAGCAGGGTAAATGCACTGGCCAGCATGATCTCGTAGATCGCGCCGTAGGTGCGGCGGTGCTGTGCCGGCATAACCTCTGCGGCGATCGGGAAGGCCGCCGAGATTGCGAAGCCGACGCCGACGCCGGTTGCCATGCGAATGGCGATCAGTTGCGTGCCGCTCTGCGCGAGCGGAATCAGCAGGGTGAAGAACGTCGTCAGGATCACGCCGATCTGCATGATCACCTTGCGGTTCATATGATCGGACATGCCTGATGCGATGAACCCGCCGATGACGATCATGATTGTCGGTGCAACCGCAAGCCAGCGGATCTCCGGCCCGGTCAGCTGCAGCGGCGCCCTGGCGAGCACAAGCAGTGTGCCGCTGAGCGCGAGGTCATAGCCCTCAACAAATCCGACGAGGCCGAGCGCCACAATAATCATGATGTGATAACCGCTGAAAGGAATGCTGTCGAGCTTGCTGCCAAGGACGCGGCTGGCCGGGCTCGCTGCTCGGCTGCTGATGAAAGATGCGGGCATGAGAAACCTCCCAGGTTCGGCAACCCGGGGAATCGTGCCGATCACGAACGACCGAGAGGCGTTCCGATGAGCGTCACTTATTGCGGCGGTTCACGTCGCAGGTTCGTCGTTCTTTGGCCTGTCGTCGCGAGCGGCGTGAAATTCCGCCGAGTTGACGTGATGCTTTCCAGACGTTGCGGGAGCGGTTGCGCCACTCCTCATCCATCGTGCGATGCACTTAACATGCACATGAGGATGCTAGAGGGGAAAAATACAAATGTCATCGTCAAAACTTGCAGGCGAAGCGGGCGGGTATTGTGTTGCGTGTCGTGCACCTACTTACCTCAATGGGAGAGGAAAAGCCCGACGATATGTCAGCAGGCCGCCGGATTCGCCTCGCCTCCCGGCTCAACCGC
Organism: Acetobacteraceae bacterium; assembly: GCA_030039695.1. Next base: position 8,554 of record JASHVB010000828.1, on the reverse strand, counting down.
CGTGTTCGAGCCTCCCTTCGGCGAGGCGGCGCAACGCGTCGCAGATCTTCCGATCGACCTCGATGCCTTCGTGGATCAGTCGCCCCCGTGTGTGATAGCTGCGCTCGCCTGGGATGCGGATTTCGCTCACGCCTGACTGGCGCGGCGTTGCCTTGATCATCTCAATCCGCCTGCTGAGTTCCCGCCGATAGTCCTCAAGTGGCACGAACAAGTCCGGCTGAAAAGCAATGAACACGTAGCCGCTGACCGCATCCGCTGGCCGCGTGCTCGCGGTCAGGGCAGCGAGTGCGTCCATAGCCAAGGCGAGGCCGAAGCCCTTGTAGCCGCCCTCCGGACCACCAAAGGGAAGTAGCGCACCGTGGTGGGCCGCGATGGCGTCCCTGGTCGGCTGTCCGTCCGGCCCGAGCGCCACGCCTTCCGGGAGAGGGATGCCGAGGCGGGCACGAAACTGCAGGTCGGTGCCCATGAACGCTGATGTACCCATATCGATCACCAATGGATCACCTTCCGTTGGAAAACCGAAGGCGATCGGGTTGGTGCCAAGCACCCGCCGCGTGCCGCCGAACGGGGCGACCGCGGGTGGCGCCGAGACCGTGTGGATGACCACCAGGCCGGCGCGGGCGATCATGTCGCAATAATAAGCGCTGCGCCCGGTCATCCATGTGTTAGCGAGGCAAACGATCGCGAGGCCGTGTGCCTGCGCGCGCGAGATTGTCGCCTCAGAGGCACGATAGGCGGCGACCATGCCCGTGTTGTTGCCGCCATCGAGCAAGGCTGTGGCGCCCGTCTCGCGCACAACCGTGATTGGCCGCCGCGGCAGCCGGAAATCCGGATGGTCGACGACGTTCAGTAATTTTGGCAAACCGGAATACTCGTAGCCGCACAGTGCGGCGTCGAGCACATGGTCGGTCAGTATGCGCGCCTCGTCCGTGTCATAACCGACGCCTCGCATAGCGGCCTCTCCGAGCGCGCGCGCCTCGCCGACCGTAAGGTGAATGCGGTCTCTGGCAATCGCATCGGTCATCGTCCCTGCTACCTCGTCACGATCAGAACTCAAACTCGGGGCCGTCGACATACCTGAACGTCTCAAGCGCGTCCGCACGCAATGTGAAGCCCAGGCCCGGCCGGTCGGGCGCGTGTACTGTGCCGTCCGGACGAATATCGAACGGTTCGTTGAACAGCTCCCACATCATTGGCATGTAGCCTTGCGTTACCTCGAGGATGTGGCAGTTGGGCGCTGCCATCGCAACGTGAATACTCGCGGCGAACAGGACGCCGCTGCCCCAGGCGTGCGGGGCCAGGCGGACACCGTAGGCCGAGGTCAGCGCAGCGATGCGCCGGATTTCCGTCATACCGCCGGCACGGGCGACGTCCGGCTGTGCGATATCGAGTGCGCGCCGTTCCAGCAGGTCCTGGAAGTCGAACCGGGTGAACTCGCGCTCGCCTGACGCAATCGGGATTGTCGTCGAGCGGCGGACTTCGGCCTGCCCGGCGTGATCGTCAGGCGAGACCGGCTCTTCGAACCACGCGATGTCGTAGGGCTCGAGCTCCCTGGCCAGCTTGATGGCCGTGGCGACCTCGAGCGAGCCATGTGCGTCGACCATGAGTTCGACGTTCGGGCCGATCCCACGACGCGCCGCCTTCACCCGGCGCACGCAGTTGGCGATGGAGAAACCATCACGCCCGACCACGCGCATCTTGCAGGCGGTGAAGCCCTTCGCGGCATAGCCACCGAGTTCCGCCTCAGCCTCGCCACCCGGCGCCCAGCCGCCGCTTGCGTACCCGCGCACCGAACGACGCGCGGCACCCAGGGCCTGATAGAGCGGAATCCCGAGCGCCTGTGCCTTGACGTCCCATATCGCGATGTCGACACCGGCAATCGCTTCCATGATGACCCCGCGGCGTCGGCTTTCGTCGGCTTGGGTGATCCCACGCTCCAGTGCCGGCTTGCTGCGCGAGCCGTTGTACAGTTTCTCGAAGATCCGCTCGGAGAACATCGGATCCTCACCGACGCATTCCGGTGCGAGCTCATGCCGCACAATCGCCGCGACGATCGGCGGCGAACCGAGAGCGGCACCGATACCGAAGATCCCGTTGTCCGTTTCGATTCTGATGAGCGTCGCATCGCTCTTGACTTTTGTTCCCAGGTCGGTGCGGTGACGCATTGGTTCGGGAACGGGTGCCGACATCGGAATCGCGGTCACGTTCACGATCTTCATGGGTCGCTTCCCTATTTAGCCGGTCGCATTCCGTAGCGGGATTGCCCGCGCAGTCAATTGCCGCATGGAGCCACAATCTGCTCGACGCGGGGCGAATATTGACCGACAACCGACTGCCACGGTGGTGGAACCGCAATCCAGCGGTGTCCGGCGAGATCGGCCGCTCCCGCTCGCGAATCGCGCCGCCTTTCGTTTTCCTCGCCGAGGGGAGTGATCGCCGCCTCGTAGGTGCCGTCGGGGTTCCAGATCGGGTGTGTGCGACAGCGCGCTTGAAGGGCGGGCTAGCCCCTGTGCCGGCGCGGAGGATGCGTCCGGCAGCGTCCGCGTGCCCAAGTTGGCTTCGAAATACCCGATACTCTTTGCCGCTCCAATCCACCCTCAGCGGAAATTCGTGCCGCAAGGGCAGCGCCGCCCCACCCTTGGCTGCATGCCGCTCGGACAGTCTGCACCCGGACCGCCGCACCTGCCTGCCGCGCCGGCGCTGAGCGGTGTCGCGCAGGTATCTTGCTGGCCGACGCCGCGACGTCGCCAACGTTCCGTGGTCCGCATCGATGCCTGATGCTCCACCATGCGGGGCGTTTAAATCCGATTTTATGCCAGCGCGAAGCGCACCTGTCGTGCGCACGATTAATGTCAGCCTCGAACAGCGTCGCGAAACCGACGTCCAGTTCAATTCCCATATCCGCTTCAGAGGAGAGGCCAATATGACTGCAAGGATGTTCGCTATCGTGCCCACGATGGTCCTGGCCCTGGGTGCTGCGACAGCCCTGGCACAGCCTGCGACGAATCCGGTTGTTCAATGGCACGAAGCGAGCTTGATCGATCACGGCATGCCGCTGCAGCCGCTCGAGCAGGTCGGCGCAATGGTCACAAACGCCGCATACGTGAGTGATGGGTCTGACCCATCGTACCTGCAGGTCCAGAAGGAACTGCTGAACGAGCCTGGGTACAGCATCGGTACCGGCGCGGCCCCGCTCCGTCATGCTCCGGTAACCGCTGGTGATGGGTCCGACTCGTCCTACCTGTGGAATCAGTAGGAAGTGTTGCGCGAGCCCAGGTACCCCGTCGGCACCGATGCTGCTTGGCGTGGTAGCGCCTGGTAAGGGGGGTTCATGCGTGCATGTGCCACTCCGATTTTGCGCAGCGACGGCGTGGCACGCGCGCTGCAACTGGCGCGACTGAAACCAGGCTACGCCTCAGACACCCCCTGTCCCTCGACCGGCTCACGGATCATGTATCCGGCCCCGAGGACGGTGTGGATCAACGGCTGCGCGAACCCTTGATCGACTTTCTGCCTGATGCGGTGCATATGCATATCGATGATGTTGCCGCGTGGCTCGAAATCGTAGTCCCACGCGGCCTCTATCAGCATCGATCGGGTCACCACCTGGTTCGCATGGCGGATCAATTTCTCCAGCAACAGAAATTCGCGATGTTGCAGCCGTATGGGTTGTCCGGCGCGGCTAGCCTGCCGCGTTCTGATATCCAATTCCAGATTCGCAACCCGTAATATCGCGGACCGCTGCGTCCGGTCGGCCCGGCGCGCCAAGGCCTCCAGCCGCGCCAGCACTTCCGCAAAGGCGTAGGGTTTCGCCAAATAATCATCGCAGCCGGCCTGCAAGCCTTCCACCCTGTCCCTAGCACCGCCAATTGCACTCAACATCAACACCGGTACGGCGGCGCTCGCTGCGCGCAAGCGACGCACGAGCGTCAGTCCGTCCAGCGCCGGCAGACGCCGATCCACGATCAGCGCGTCGTAAATTCCTTCCAGCGCCATCGCCAGTCCGGTCTCGCCGTCCGCGACGTGATCGACCACATGCCCGCTCTCGCCCAGGCCACGCGTGAGGTAAAGGGCGGCGCGGCTATCATCCTCGATGATCAGCAGGCGCATGCAGCCTCTCTTCCATTCTGAACAAAAATTTATCTTGGCGCGAAGCGGGTTTTGCCGGCCGAGTGGCAGAACCTACTATAGCGACTGGTTCATTTGGCTGCACGCTGACACGGCGCAACCCTTTTCAAGGTACAACCATGACCCGCGTGCTGATTGTGGAAGACGACCCTCAGACGGTGGATGAGATTATGGCCGCACTCAACGACCACGGCTTCGCCGTCGACACGGCCGGCACCGGTCGGGAAGGGCTGCTGAAGGCCGCCTCCGGGAGCTATGATGCCATCGTGCTCGACCGCATGCTCCCAGGTGGGCTCGACGGCCTGGGCATGCTGGCGACGCTGCGCACTGCGGGCATCGAGGCTCCCGTGCTGATCCTGAGCGCGCTGTCGGGCGTGGACGAGCGTGTGCGAGGCCTGCGCGCCGGCGGCGATGACTACCTGACCAAGCCGTTCGACTTCCTGGAGCTGACCGCACGGCTGGACGTCTTGCTGCGGCGTCGTTCCGGTGCGCCGCAGCGCGAGATCACGCTGCGCGTCGGTTCGTTGGAGATGGACCTGCTGACGCACACCGTCAGCCACGCCGGCAAGCCGGTAGAACTGCTGCCGCGGGAATTCCGTCTGCTGGAGTGTCTGATGCGGCACGCCGGCCAAGTCGTCACCCGTACCATGTTGTTCGAGGAGGTCTGGAACTACCACCAGGTCGAGGCGACGAACGTCATCGACGTGCATATCGGCAAGCTGCGGCGCAAGCTAGACCCTGAGGGCACCCGACCGGTGATCGAGACCGTGCGCGGGGCAGGCTACATTCTCCGTGCGCCTGACTGACCTCCGTCGCACCAGCAGCTTTCGGCTGGCGGTGTTGTTCCTGCTGTTGTTCGGAACGGCGGGAGCGCTGCTGTGCACGTTCTTGTACATGCAAACGCGAAACTATCTGGACCTGCGCGCTGACCAAGTGCTTCTGACGGAACTGGCTCCGTTCACAGGCATGGACGAGGCCGAGCTGCACCAAGTGCTCAGGGCACACGTTGCGATGGACCCGCATGTGCATCGGCCCATCACCTTGTTCGGGCCTGGTGGCGCGTATCTGGCGGGCAGCCAGCTCGCAGCGCCACAATTTCGGATTCTGGAAGAGCCCACCGACCGGCCCTTCACATTCATGTTGCAGCGCGATGGTCGGGCCGTACCATTCCGTGGCGTCGCCCACAATTTTCCAGGCAATCAGCTTTTGCTCGTGGCGCAGGACATGACGAGCGCTCAGGCGTTCCGTAACGTGCTCCTGGAAGCGACCCTTTGGGGCGGGTTGGCGACCATCGTCCTTGGACTGATCGGGGCGGTCGTCGCCGGCGCGGGCGCCGTGCGCCACATCGAAGGCATCACCCGGGCGGTTCAGAGCATCGTTCGCGGCGACCTTTCCCGCCGCCTGCCGACGCACGGCCAGGTCAGGGAACTCGACCAGCTGGCGCATGAGATCAACTTCATGCTGGGCGAGATCGAGCGCCTGATGCTGGAAGTGAAAGGTGTCTGCGACAACGTGGCGCACGACCTGCGCACGCCGCTCACACGCTTGCTCGCCGGGTTGGAACGCGTGCGTCGCCGCACCGGATCGATGGATGACTATGCTGTGGCGGTCGATGAAGCGATTCGGGAAATCCGCGGCCTGCTGAAGACGTTCGCTGCCATGTTACGAATCGCCGAGGTGGAGAGCGGCGCACGACGCGCCGGCTTTACCACTGTTGATCTGGCGCAGATCAGTGGCGATGTCGTCGAATTCTATGAGCCGATGGCGGAGCAAAAGGGGGTCGCATTACGACTGGTGAACGGTATGAGCGTCCCGATGCAGGGCGATCCCAGCCTCCTGTTCGAAGCGCTCAGCAACCTGGTGGACAATGCACTAAAGTTCACACCATCGGGCGGACGGGTCGATGTGCGCGTGTTCGCCGATGACGCCGTCCAGGGATTCGAAGTCTCGGACACCGGTCCGGGAATCCCAGCCGACCAGCGCGAAGCTGTCCTGCGGCGCTTCTACCGCGCGGAGCAAAGTCGCCATACGCCGGGAAGCGGGCTGGGCCTCGCGCTCGTCGCAGGTGTTGCCGGATTACACGGAATGATCGTACGCATCGACGATGGGAAGCCCGGCTGTCGGATTACGTTGGCTGGGCCGAAGAATTTGCCGAGACCACATTTAACGGCCGGCGACGCGGTCCATACCCACGCGGCATCATGAGCAGCCTCGACAACGCTTGCACCGCTCGGGTGCCTGGTGGCGTCCTCCGACCGGCAAAGTCGAGCCCGCGCTCTGAACCCGCAGCCGGCCTCGCCCTCGACAACGGGACGACGTGGCGGGAACAAGGGCGGCCGGCGCCATCGAGGCCGTCGAGAGGCAAGCGGTGGACACCCGCGGTCGAGACAATCTTGGTGACCCTCAAGGAGCTACTTCGCGCACTCACGTGCCGCGCTACGTGAGTGACATCGTGATGAGCGATACACATAGGTCTGATCCTCACGCCGCTCAAAGCTTTGCCGCGGCCGGCGCAAAGGCCGCACTCTCCCTTCCCCGGCGGGACGGCGCTAGCTTCTCAACTATGGTTTCGACCTGAACCCGTGCTGGCATTTACCAAGGTCAGGGTACGACGTTGTGCCAAGGCTTGACGCTCGGCCCCAGCTCTTTGACGCGCTGTTGGCAGCCTCGTCGCATGCTTCACGCCGGACCAGTGCGCTACGGTTCTCCGCCACGCGGACTATTTCCGGTCCTCTAGAACATCCGGCGATGGTTATGATCGCATTCCCGTGGCGGCACATAGCGCTATCCGGCTGCCACGCCGGTACTTTTCAGCAGCTCCTGATCGAGCTGCCGCAAAATCCGCGTCTCGCGCCTTTGTTCCCGCGCGTCCGGAGCAACACCCCGCGCCTGCTCGGCGCGTTGCACCTGTGATTCGGTTGGCTGGTGATCAAAGCCGCTCCATACGTTGGCGATGCGGGCTGGTGCTGCGTTCGACACAAGCGCTCTGGGCGCGACCTGTGTCGCGGCGACATCCTTTACTGTGATGCCGATGAGGCTGCCTTTACCCGTCTTGCTGGGAGTTGACTCCTCTGACGTCGGGTGTGTGTCACTGCTCGTTGCGGCGACTGTGACCGGTTCGTCGCCATAAGCAACGGTGCTCGCCAGCGCCGCCGAGGCCGACCTAACCCCCTCATGCGCGCGCGCCGGTGTTCCTGTAACGGCAAGCGCCGCGGATGTGGCAAGGGCGGAGGTTGTGATCGCCAAGCCGAGGATTCGCCGCGGGCTCATGTTGTCTCCTTTCGGATTCAAGGGCGATCGGCTCGCACCAAAGACGGGCGCACCGTCGCCATCGTCGCGCCGTCAAACACCACCGAACCAGTCATAGCCCTGGTTCTCCCAGTAACCGCCGGGATACTTGTTAGTGACCTCGATCGCCTCCAGATTTTTGGCGCTCTTGAAGCCGAGCTTGGTGGGAATGCGAAGCCGCAGCGGCGCGCCCCATTGCGGCGCCAGCGGCTTTTCCTCGAAATCGAGAGCCAGAATGGTCTGCGGCTGCAGCGCGCTCGCCATGTCGATGCTGGTATAATAACCATCGAAGCATTTGAAAGCGACGTAGCGGGCCGCAAGATCCGCGCCGACGCGGCGCAGGAACATATGCAACGGCACGCCGCGCCACTGGCCGATCTGACTCCAGCCTTCGATGCAGATATGCCGGGTGATCTGCCCCTGCTGCGGCAGCGTCATCAGCGCCCGCACCGTCCACGGTCGCCGTTCGGAGACCAGACCGCTGACATTCAGAACCCAATTGTTCGGCGGCAGACGCACCTGCCACTCCGGGTAATAGGCGTTGAAGCGGAAGGGGTGGGTGATGGCGCTGGCCGGATAGGTCTCCGCCATGCGCTGGCGGCTGAACAGCGCCGCCTGGGCCCGATCGTCGAAGCGCAGCATGGCGTCCAGCGCGGCGTCGACGCCGGAATGGGTCGACAGGTCGCAGCCGGTCAGCATCGTTATTGCGCCGAGCGAGAGTGCGCGCCGCAGGAAGCCTCGCCGACACAGCCGGTCGAGCTCTGGTTTGATCTCTGCCGCGCTGACCGCCGGCTGGATGCGTCGGGCGCTCATCGGCGTTCCTCTATCTCCGCAGGGACGGTGACGATCATTGACTTCAGCGTGCGCGGGACGATCGCCACCATCGCGACATGGACGAGAACAAAGGCAACGATGCCGAACATGGTGGCGAGGTGGATGCCGCGCGCGATCGGATAGCCTCCGAACAACCCTGTCAGCCAGCCTAACTGCACCGGCTTCCAGATGGCGAGGCCCGTCATCACCTGCAGGATGATGGCGACGATGACCGCGCCATAGAGCAAGCGCTGCACGGCGTTGTAGTGCCCGATATGGTGCCTGAGGCGAAACCGCAGCGCGGCGAGCAGGTCCTGCGTCACCT
>JASHVB010000827.1 GCA_030039695.1 Acetobacteraceae bacterium | reverse complement strand
AGTGACGGGCGCCCTTGATGAACGCGATCTTGCACGATGACAGCGCGAGCCGTTGCAGCGCCAGCAGTTGTTCGTCGCTGCCGTACGGGTCTTCGACCCCTTGCAGGCCGAGGATCGGCACGTCGATCTGCGGGATGACGCCGGTGATGTCGAAGTCGCGGAAACCCGGATTGAGCCAGGAATCGCACCAGCCGTGGAATGCCATGTCCGGGTCGCTGTGATAGCGCCCCAGCCGTTCGCGTAGCGGACCCCGCTCATACTCGGCTCGGATCTTCGCGATGCTGGCGATGCTTGAATCCTCCACGAAGAAGTGCGCCGCCATGAGCACCACACCGCGCAGCCGCCGATCACGCGTGGTGCCGGCGTAAACCGCCGCAATGGACCCGCCATCCGAATGCCCGACAAGCACCGCGTTGCGGATGCGGGCTTCATCCAGCACCCGGGGCAGGTTGTCGTGCGCCTCGTCCTGCATGTAGGTGAGTTTCCAGGGCAGCGGCTGCGGATCGGACCGGCCATATCCGAACCGCGAATAGGCAAAGACGCCGCAGCCTGTTGCGTCGGCGAGCCGTTCCGGCACGTCCCGCCACAGCCCGACGCAGCCGAGTCCCTCATGCAAAAGCACGAGCGTCGCTGCTTCGGTCGGGGACGGTCCCCACCACGCGGTTTCCAGATAACTAGAGCCAATCTGCACGCATGTACCCGCGCAATATCGTGCGGGCATTCTGGCGGAAATCACCGCCCGAGTCATCGCGCCAGCGGCGTGCCGCTTACCTCGGTTGTAGCGGTCGCCACTCGTGGTGATCGCGCCGCAACAGAGTGTCGGCCAACTGCGGGCCGTCCGTTCCGGCCGCATAATTCGGAAATTGCCCGGGCGGTTTGCCAGCCCACGCGTCCAGCACAGGCTGCACCGCGCGCCAAGTCTCCTCGATCATGTCGGCACGATTGAACAGAGTCTGATCGCCGATCAAGACATCGTAGATGAGCGTTTCGTAGCCGACGTTCGGTTCCGCGGGAAACCAATCCTGGTAATGGAACGCCATCTGCACCGCCGCGAGGTCCACGACCGGGCCAGGCCGCTTCACCTCGAACTGCAGGGAAATGCCCTCGTCCGGCTGAATCTGCAGCACCAGCCAGTTTGGTGGCAGCTTCTCCACGTCGGTCTGCTCGAACGGCGCGAACGGCACCCGCTTGAAGCGGATGGCAATTTCCGTCAACCGCTCCGTCATGCGTTTCCCGGTGCGCAGGTAGAACGGCACGCCGGCCCAGCGCCAGTTGTCGATGGAAAGCCGCATGGCAACGAAAGTCTCGGTGGTCGAATCCGGTGCAACATCCGGTTCCTCGTGATAGCCGCACATCGCCTGTCCGAGCACGACGCCAGCGCCGTATTGCCCGCGCACCGCATCCTCCGGTGGTACCGAGCGCAGCGCCGCAAAGACGTCCGCCTTGCGGTTGCGCACCGAGCGGGCGTCGAACCCCGATGGCGGTTCCATCGCCACCATGCCAAGCAACTGAAACACATGATTTGGCACCATGTCGCGCAAAGCGCCGGTATTTTCGTAGAACCTCGCGCGATGTTCGACCCCGACCGTTTCCGCCACGGTGATCTGGAGGTGGTCGATGTGGTCGCGGTTCCAGAGCGGCTCGAACAAGCCGTTGGCGAAGCGAAAAGCCATGATGTTCTGGACCGTTTCCTTCCCGAGGAAATGGTCGATCCGGTAAATCTGCTCCTCGCGCAGCACGCGTAGTAGCCGCGCGTTGAGCGCCGTTGCCGATGCCAGGTCATGACCGAACGGCTTCTCGATCACCACGCGGCGCCAGCGCTGTGGCTGGCCGTCACGCAACTCCTCGTCCAGCAATGCGGCGTGCGCCAGATGTTCCGCGATCGGGCAGAAAAACCGATCCGCCACGGCGAAATAGAACAACACATTGCCGCCGGTCTGGCGTTGTCTGCTCTGCTCGTGCAGATGCGTGTGCAGTCTTTCATACAGGCCAGGATCGTTGAAATCCCCCTGCACATACGTCATTGCGCCGGTGAACTGCTGCCAGATCGTCTCGTCGATCGCATCGATCCGCGATTCGCTTTGCGGATTCCCGACGAAGCTCTGCAGCATCGCGCGCAGGGACGATTGCCAGGCCGCCGCGTCCTGATGCACCGCATCCACGCCGACGATCGTAAAGTTCTCCGGCAGGAGCCCGGTATGCGCGAGGTTATAGAGCGCCGGCACCAGCAAGCGTTTTGTCAAATCGCCGCCCGCGCCGAAAATGACCATGATCGCCGGGCCGGCCGGCTTGGCCTGGCGCCGCGGTCCCGCGGCGACGACACGTGCGGCCTTTGGATCTGAAGGGCTTGCCATGATGCTCAGGTTATACACTGTCGCATCGCAGCGAAGCCGCCACACGCATAATTGAGGTACTCATTCAGGCTCGCGCAGCCGGAACCGCTGGATCTTTCCCGTGGCGGTCTTCGGCAGTCCGTCCATGAACTGCACCCACCGAGGATATTTCCACACGCCGATCCGTTCCTTCACGTGCGTCTTGAGCAATTCCTTCACCGTCTCCGCATCTTGCTCCCTGGCGAGTTCCTGTAACACGACGAACGCCTTCGGCTTGGTCAGGCCGTCGCTGTCCCGTGCGCCGACAACCGCTGCTTCCAGCACCGCCGGGTGCGAGACCAGCGCGTCTTCCACCTCGAATGGTGACACCCACACGCCGCTGACTTTCAGCATCTCGTCGCTGCGGCCGCAGTAGTGGAAATAGCCCTCGGCGTCGCACGTATAAGTGTCGCCGGTGTGCGTCCACTCGCCGCGGAAGGTACGCCGCGTTTTTTCGCGCTGGTTCCAGTAGCCTTCCGCTGCAGAGGGGCCGTGCACCACCAGTTCGCCGAGCTCGCCTTCCGGCACCGGACGCCCATGCTCGTTCAGGATTTGTGCCTGGTACCCCGGAACGGGTGTGCCTGACGTGCCGTAGCGCACGTCGCTGGCGCGGTTGGAAATGAAGATGTGCAGCATCTCCGTTGAACCTATGCCGTCGAGGATGTGCACACGGACCATCTGGTGCCAACGCTGGCCGACCGCTTCGGGCAAAGCCTCGCCGGCTGAGATGCAGCGGCGCAGCCGCTTCGATCCGGCCTGCGGCCCGATGCGAGGATGCGCGAGCAGTGAGGCGTAGAGGGTGGGAATACCGCCGAACATGCTGGGCTGGAAACGCTGCATGACGCCCAGCACCGCATCGGGGGTGGGCCTGTCCGGCAGAAATACCGCTGCCGCGCCGACCGACATCGGGAAGGTCATGGCGTTGCCAAGGCCGTACGCATGGAACGCCTTGGCCGCGGAAAACATCAGGTCGTCGCGGCGAATCTCGAGTACCTGCGCGCCATAAGTCTCAGCCGTGTGGCGCAGGCTGGCGTGCACGTGTCGCACGCCCTTCGGCGCTCCGGTTGAGCCGGAGGAATACAGCCAAAACGCCACTTCGTCGGACGACGCGACCGCGGTCGGCGCACCGGCGGCGCCCGTCGCGAGGAAATCGCCGTACGCGACGCCGCGCGGATCGTCAGTCGGAGCCGGCACGGTACCGTCGGGTTGCGACACGATGACGCGCCGCAGCTCCGGCTGTTTGCGCAGCACGGGTAGCAGCGGCGGCACCAGCGGGGCGGAGATCACCAGCGCCTCGGCGCGGCTGTCCGCCAGGATGTAGCCAACCATTTCAGGTGTCAGCAGCGTGTTGGTCGGCACCGGCACGACGCCGGCACGCAGGGCGCCCCAGAAGGCGATCGGGAAATCAATCGTGTCGACCAGCAGCATCGCCATGCGGCGCTCGCGGCCGATGCCGGCGGCGCGCAGTGCACTCGCAAAACGGCGCGTTTGTTCCGCCAGCGTGGTGTAGGTCAGCGAGCGCCAAGGATCGAAAAACACCGGCGCATCGCCCCGGCCTTCATCGATATGGCGATCGACGAACCAGTGAACCGCGTTGCCGTCCGCTGCTGTGTCGGTGGCCATGGTTTCCTCGCCCGGCGGTCGCTACCCCTTACTCGTCATGGCCAAGCTTGACCCGGACATCGGCGCTTCGTCAGCCGGACCGCGCGATGCCCACCGCCTTGTTGTTGCCTGGAGGCCGAGT
>JASHVB010000826.1 GCA_030039695.1 Acetobacteraceae bacterium | reverse complement strand
GCCTGTGCATCAGGCGAGAGCCGGCGCGCCCGTTCGATGTGCCGATCAGCGTGCTCGACATCAGCCGCGCGCACAACGTGCTCGGCTGGGCGCCGCGCCTCACATTTGCCGACGGAATGGCGCGCACCTTTGCCGACCTCGCCGGCCAGGCCGAACTCTCAACTCTGCACTGACAGTCCCGTGACACAGGCCACCAGCCTGTTGCGACGCGCACGCTGGCTACCCGCGCGACGCCCGCGCAATCGCTGCGAACCTGCCGAGGAGAACCACAATGTCGATGATCGCGCGCCGCCGCACCGGGGCCATGACCCGCACCTCGATTGTCGCGCCTTGGAAGATGGCGGCCGGCGAGGAGCTCGCGCGGATCCGGGGCGTCTGCCTCGATATCGACGACACGCTCTCCACCCGCGGCAAGCTGACGGCCGAGGCCTTTGCGGCCCTGTGGAGCCTGCACCAAGCCGGCTTCTGCGTCGTGCCGGTCACTGGGCGGCCGGCCGGCTGGTGCGACCAGATCGCGCGGTTCTGGCCGGTCGACGCGGTCATCGGTGAAAACGGCGCGTTCGCGTTCTTCATCGAGAACGGCAAGCGCCGCCGGCTCGACACGCCCGGTGCTTCGGTCGGCGGGCGCGAGCGGCTGCGGCGCCTCGGCGCCACGATCCTGCAACGGTTTCCGCATGCGCGTTGGGCATCGGATCAGGCCTACCGCGAGTTTGATCTCGCCGTCGATCTATGCGAGGACGTTCAACCCTGGCGGCGGGCCGACGTGGACGCGCTGCTCGCGCTGTGCCGCGCCGCGGGGGCGCGTGCCAGGCTGTCGAGCATCCACGTCAACACCTGGTTCGGCGACTACGACAAGCGCCGCGGCTTCGAGGCCTGGCTTGCCCGGGGCGCGCCCGGCGTGCGCGGCGCGGTTCCCGCGCCGGACGAATGGCTGTTCATCGGCGATTCGCCCAATGACGAACCACTGTTTGCCACATTTCGCCATTCAGTCGGCGTCGCCAATATCGCCCAGTTCCTGCCCCGGCTCGAAACGCCCCCGCGCTGGCTCACGGATGGCAGCAGCGGCGCCGGGTTCTGCGAAATGGCCGCGCGGCTGATCAGGGCGCGTCCCCTGCCGGAGGCGCCGACCGCGGCGCCGGCCGCGATGAACCGTGCCACCTCACCCAGCTGTTGAACCATCGGATCAACCGGAGAACCGCGCCATGCTGTCACATCGCGTCCCCGCCGATGCGTCTTCGCCGCCCCCGCGCAGTGCCTCGCCTGCACCGTTCTCCGCGGCACGGTCCGCACGGGTCCCACCTGGCGGCGAAATCGCACCTGGCTACTACCGTGGACCGCTTCGCTACCCGCGCGCCGCGCAGATCGCCGAGATCCTCGGCAGCCCCGACGTGGAGCAGGTCCTTCGCACCGCCACGTTCGATGAGGCACCGCTTCTGCGCCAACAGGCCCGCGCGTTTGCCGAGAAGATGCTGCCGAACCTCGATTGCCTCAGCTACAACCTGCTGGCCGTGCTGGTGCGGGGGGCTCTAGCGGCGCTGTTTGAGGGGATGCACGTCACCGGCACCGAGCAGGTTCGCGCGCTTGGCGAGAACACCACGCGGATCTACGTCGCCTCGCATGCCGGCGGGCACGCGGACCACCTGTTCCAGAACTTTGCTGTCTCTCGGCTGGGCTTCCGCACGCCGCTGACGGTGGCGAGCGAGCATCTCGACACGCCCGGGATCGGCCCGTTGCTACGCCATTGCGGCGCGATGTACCTCAAGCGCGGCGGCGAGGCGCTGCGAACGCTGCCGCGTGGTGGTGTCCGATCGATGTATCGCGCGGTCGCCGGCGCGGCGGTGGGGACGCTGCTGCGCGGGGGCTGGGATCTGCTGGTGTTTCCCGAGGGTGCGCCGTCGGTGGACGGACGACCGCTCCGGATCCGTCGCGGGTTTCTGCGCGATCTGGTGCGCCAGGCGAGGCGCGGCCTCGACCGGCGGGTCGCGCTTGTGCCGGTAAATCTCCGCCACGATCGCCCGTTCGAGGAGGGGGTCTTCCTGCAGGTCGCGGCGAGTGGCACGTGGCGCGGGTCCAGCAGCGACAACATCAAGGGCCTGCTGCGCGGCCTGCGTAGCCTGCGGCGCAATTACGGCACACTGCACATGCACTTCGGCCGTCCACAGTTCCTGGACGAGCTTCTGGCGACCGAGGCCGGGTCCGACGCGGCGGCCAGTGCGCGCGTCGCCGCCTGGGTCGGCCAGGGTATTCAGGCCGCAGCGCCACTGACCGCGGCCTCGTTGGCGGCGGTCTCGCTCGCGCCCGCCACGGCGCCGCTGGCCTTCGACGATGTGCTGCATGACGCCACGAGGCTGATCGCGGTGCTGTGCGCGATCGACCCGGAGATGCCGGTGCCGGCTGCCGGTATCACGCTCGATGCACAACTACGGGCGCTATGCCGCATCGAGCTGGTCGAGCAACGGGGCGGCCGGCTGGCAACTGATGCACATCAGCGCGCGCGTCTGTTGCGACATCGGAACATCGCGCTGCCCCGCCTCGTCATCCCGTCGATGGTTTGCCGCTCGCTGCTTCTGGGGATCGATCGGCCGGAGGCAATCGTTGCGGAATGGCAGGAAGCGTTTCCGCGTGTGTGCGCTAAGTTGCATCTCGCCATTCCGGCCCGTCGGCTCGACGCCGCCGTTGCCGGCTGCATCCGTGCGTTGGCGGCGGCCGGCGTCGTTGCGCTGGAGGCAGGCGGGCGCGCGCACTTGCGCGACGAAGGCCGAGTACTGGTCACGCATCTTGCCGACGCTTTCGATCTCGACCGCGACGTCGATGGCCATATCGAGATTTCCTGAAGCGACCTCACACCCCGAGCGGAAGAATCCACATTCATGTTCAGCATCGTCGTCCCGGTCTTCAATGACCTGCGCAACCTTCGGCTCAACCTTTCCGGCTTCCTAGCGCAACGCGGGCCGGTGCCGCGGTACGAGATCATCCTGGTCGACAACAACTCAATGCAAGAGAGTCCCGAGGCAGCTTATCTCGATTTCGTGCGTCGCCTGCCACTGCTGCTGGTGCGCCAGCCGATGTTGCCACATCCGCTCGCTCTCAGCCGCGCGCGCAACGTGGGACTCACGTTGGCCCGGTACCCCTGGATCGTCACATTCGACGCCGACTGCGTGCCGAACCCGGACTATCTCGCGAACCTCGCCGTCGCCGCCTGCGAAACGCCCCACTGCATGATTGTCGGCGAGCGCATTTTCGTCGACGTGACAGGCATCACTGAGCATGCGGTGGCAAGCGACCCGGCCACGCTGTCATGTGCGCTCCGCGTCGCCAGCCCCTCGAACTACGGCAAGGTGCGCGATCGGCGTTTCCCGCAGCTCGAACATCTCGATCGCACCGAGCATCCATGGGCATTCATGCATGGTGGGAACGTTGCGTTTCCGCGGGCGATCGCGCAGAGCGTCGGCGGCTACGACGAGACATTCGACGGCGACTGGGGGTATGAGGACATCGACTTCGCATTCCGCGCCCTCACCACCGGAAGGCTCGCGCCTCGCTATCTGCCGGGCATGGTCTCGTATCACCTCGATCGCCCCGGCGACACGGTGGCGCGGCGCAGCCGCAAGCGGGAAAGCCCGAACTGGCAGCGGATCACCGCGCGGATCCCGGGATTCGCCGAGTTCAAGGCACGCCAGTTCGCATCCTTGCAGATCGAAGTCTCGTTGTGAGCCTGCGGCGGCTGCGCGGGCTTGCCGAGGTTTGCTTCGATCTCCTGCTACTCGACGTGTGGGGCGTGCTGCATGACGGCGAGCGGGCCTATCCCGAAGTGCACGAAACGCTGATCCGCCTGCGCGACGCTGGACGCCGCGTGCTGCTGGTAAGCAACGCGTCGTGGCGCGAGGAACGCGTGATCCGTCATCTGGAATCAATGGGCATCTCCAGACAACTGCATCGCGGCGCGGTCACGGCGGGCGACGTAACGCGCGACATACTCGCGTCCGGTGTACCGGGTCTGGGTCGCCGGTACTGGTTCGCCGGCAGCCACGAGAATCGCTGCCTGCTGGCGAACCTGCGATACCGCCTTGTCAGCGACCATGAGGCGGCCGACTTCGTTCTGCTCACCGACCGGCCGGAGGCGGGATCGGTCGTCATGGATCGCGCGCTAGCCTGCGGGCTGCCGCTGGTCTGCGCCAACCCGGACGCGCTGGCACCCGCGGGGACGCGGAGTCTGGAGTGCGCGGGCGCGATTGCCGCCGATTACCGCGCTCGGGGCGGCCAGGTGCTGATGATGGGCAAGCCCCACCGTGCCATCTTCGCGGCGGCGCTGTCGCGTGAACCAGCCCGCGCGCCGCTCGTGTGCGGGGACGGCATCGAGACGGATCTCGCCGGGGCGCGCGCCGCTGGATTACCCTCGGTGTGGGTGACGCGGGGCGCCGCCGATCCGGCGCGATCTGCGGCGATGCGTGAGCGCTCGCAAATCAAACCGCTGGGACTGCTCACGGCGCTATTATTTTGATTTTCGAACCGACTGGGCTGCCCCCTGGTAATTCGGCCCGACGGCCGGCGAGCCATTGCGCCCGCGCGAGACCTTAGCGCAGTCGCCAGAAGAAAATGAGCGCGATGACATCGGCCGATTAGGGTCAGCGCGACAACACGTTTGCGGAGCATTTGCGGCGGGCCAACGCGCGGGCGAGACGCGCGGCAACGGAGCGCCGAGCCAGTAGCGCGACGGAACAGCATGCCGGCGTCGTTCACCAGACCGTCGAGGTGCGGACGGCGGGGCGCGCCGGCATTGTTGACGAGGATATCGAGGCGCGCGGGTGGGTCTGAGAAGAGCAGTTATCCGACACTCTCGCTCGATCGCGATGCGGCTTTGCTCAGCGGATGCCGTATGATCGGCATGATCGACGCTGAAGGAATGGAGCATGCCGAACGAACGGACTCTCTCGGCCTTCGTCAATCAGTTTCGTCTGCAATTTCCGAGAGCCATGCGGCATAATCACTGTGTTGGTGAATCTTGCA
>JASHVB010000825.1 GCA_030039695.1 Acetobacteraceae bacterium | reverse complement strand
AAAGATGCAGCAACCTCATGTCGCCTACAAGCCATTCATGATCGGGGAGACGTTCGCGGCACAGGGAAATAAGAGTTGGTGACGAATCGACGCCGGTCACATGGAGCCCACGTCCAGCCATGTATTTTGCGACCGGAGAACCCGAACCGCAACCCAAATCCAGAACGTTCGCGCCGCTCGCCAGGGCCGCGATGAAGCGGTCGTGCCATGACTTGTCGTTCCATGGACTGACGTGGAGATTGCGGTCAGCATCCCAGTCGCGAGCATGGCGTTCGTAATGGTCGATGATGCGTTCGGCCAGGTCTCTCATAGTTTCAGCGGTGCCCAGAGCGGCGCCAGCCGGGCAAAGCGCGGGCAATCGCAACAATTTTTGCCGTTCTCGAGAGCTCAGACTATCAGCAACCTGGCTGGTACCAAAGCTCAGCTCGAATTGATCGGCGGGGGCACCCCGGATGTCCGGTTGTCCACGCTCGCCACCTGAACCGGACTGGCAGGTCCGCACACTCGACGGACTGGCGGGGTCCGACCCAGAGGGGTCAAGCACTCCTCGTGAGATACCTGCCGAGGAACTCCGCCACCAGCTTCCCCTCCCGATTCCGCCCTGCGGCACGGCAGATGTGGCCTTCCCCCTCGAAAAAGTGCGGGTCGGGTGGCCAACCGCTCTTGGTCATGCGATCGGCAAGAACGCGAGCCATGCCGGCGCGCGACGTCCCGTCCTCCGTGCCTTGGGCGATGGACAGGGGATAGGAAACCGAACCTAGGCAGAGATGGATTCCCGGCCGGGTCCGCGCATGGGTGCCGCGCCAAGACCACGCGGCTCGCGCTCTGTCACCCCCATTGGTGTTCCGGTCTGAAAATCTGCCACGATGAAGGCCGGCAGCATCACGAAGTTCGACACCCACGGTCCTACGCCGCGACAGCGCGAGACCGGGCATGGCCGTTGCCGAGACGAAATATACCTGGTCGAACCTTTGGGAGGGACCTTGCATGAAACGTGTGATCTTCGCGGTCTTGATCACCGCCGGGATAGGATCGCACCTCTCGTGGGCCGCCAATCCCGTCGGCGAGACGCACCTGACGGTGACCGAACCCACTGCGGCCCTGCGCGACGCGCAGCATCACGACGTGCTACGGATCACAGTGTGGTACTCCGCAGCGGCGGACAGCGAGGAACGTTTGCTCACCCTCGGACCGCCGGCGCAACCACTGCGAGACGTCGGCCGAGACGCGCCCAACGCCCCGTTCGCCGCGCGAGACGCGCGACATCCCGTCATCCTGCTGTCGCACGGCTTCGGCGGGACGGCGCGGATCATGGGCTGGCTTGGCATCCCGCTAGCTCGGGCCGGATACGTCGTGATCGCGGTGGATCATCCCGGCGATAATGCTGTCGACCCGATGACCGTGGCGGGCGCGATCCTCTGGTGGGATCGAGCCGTGGATCTGCGCACCGCGCTCGACGCGGCGCGGCGTGACCCGGTGATCGGGCCGCATCTCGACACCGACGATGTCGGTCTTGCTGGCTTCTCGGCGGGCGGTTTCACCGCACTCGTTGCGGGAGGTGCACGGGTTGATCGCGCACACTTGTTCCGGTTCTGTGCAACCCATCCCAAGGATGGCGTCTGTCGGCCGCAACGGGAACTCCCCGTCTCCCAAGAGCAATTGGAAGCGACCGAACGCGCGCCTGCTATTGCGGCTGACATTGCCCATGCCGGTGACGACTATACGATCCCCGGCGTTCGCGCGGTCTTCGCGATTGCGCCCGCGTTGGTGCAGGCGCTCGACCCCGACAGTCTCCGTCATTTCGGCGTCCCCGTTTCGATCGTGCTCGGTGATGCCGATACCGTCGCACCCCCTGCGACGAACGGCCTCGTGGCCGATGAACTCATTCCTAACGCGCAGCTGATCCAGCTACCGAGGGTCGGCCACTACGACTTCCTCGCTGATTGCACGCAAGCCGGCCGGATGATTGCTCCCACCTGCCGAACCGCGGTGCCGCAGCAGGCCACCCATGCCGCCGCGATCCGGGCTGCCCTCGCATTCTTCGGCCCGGCACTTGGGAGGCGGTGACCCGCTTCCCCATGTGCCGGTACGAGGCAATCAATTCAGGGAGATGGCCCCTCGGGGCTAAGTCCTGATTCGGTGTCACTCGAAGATCGAGCCGATCGGTCTTGCGCCAAGGTGACCCCGGGTCGCTGTTGAGCGACGGGTTTGGCCGTGCGGGCGCGGCTGGCGCTTTGACGCGATGCCTGCTGCGGTCGCGTCGGCACCAAGAAGCGGGCCGGCAGGGACGTTCCCCAAACGGCGGGCTGGTTGCGACCAAAAGCGCTCGCTCCTGCACCTCGATACCTTCCGGGTGTTGTTGCCCCGGAGCCGTCATCCGCGACGAGTGCGCGGCTTCAACGCATCGCACGTTGCGGTTATCCGACCCTCTCTGGCTGATCGCCAAGACAACGGCGCTCTGCGGTGAACACCTGGGCTAACACGCTCATCAGCGATGGTCGTCGCGCATGAACTTGACGCCCTGTCCAGCTTGGTATTGATCTGCGTCCAGGCGGCACTGCCAGCTGGGGGTTCTAGGATAAAGCGTTTCATGGTCCGAGCAGCTCGGCACCGGTCTACTTGTTCGGCCGAGTGGTTGGGACCGTGTTGGGTTGGAGGCTAGGGAAAGCGTGACGCCTGCGACGAGAGCAAACCCTCCAAGTGGAGTACGGGACATGACAATTCGAAGCATCACGGGCGCTGCTGGCGTGGCCTTGGGGCTGGCCATGACAGCTGGTGTCGCCTTGGCTCAGACCGGCCCGACCATCGGCGGCCCGACCAGCCCGGCGACCCAGCGGCAGCTCATGAACTCGCCTGGGTACAGCATCGGCACCGGATCGGCGCAGATCGGCGGTCCGACCAGTCCGGCGACCCAGCGGGAGCTTATGAACTCGCCTGGCTACTCGATCGGTACTGGGTCTTCCGAGAGCTGGCCTGCGTACTGCTACACCACATCGCCGACCGAGCTACGGCAGCACAAGGAATGCCAAGGCGCCCCCCACGAGTAAGCGAAACGCCCGGTGCCCGTGGTATGGCTTAAGGCAGAATGCCTCCGGCATGGCTTTAAGCGCGCATACCATGGGCCGGGCGAACCAACGCCGATGGCAGAAGGGCGGCTCACTCTGGATGGGTAGGCTAGGGTATCTCGGTTGCGACAATCGCCGCCGCCGGGCCTGACCAGACTGAGCGACTGAACATAGAGGCTCCACGCCGCCGTCATGTTCGCTCCGCAGGGGTAGGTCACACGCTCCCGGGGAAAGCCGCGAGAGTTTCAAAGGACCCAGTGTGCCCTTGAAAGGTTGAGAGCAAAGGCCGCGGCGGACGAGGAGACCTGCCGCCGCCGACTGGCAAGACTCAACCAACGGACGACCGGTGGACGCCACGCCACCGCTACACGAGACTTATCCCGAGCATGGCATGCGCAGCCGGGAATTGGGGGGTCGGAAAAGTAGGGGCCACGCGGGCCGTGCCGCTGTAGCGTCCGACGTCGGCGCCGCTCAAAGCGGTGGCAAAACCCTTTGCCAAACGTGCCATTGCAGACTGCACAGCGGACCTGGAGCAGCAGATTGGCACCCCGCCTTGTAGCGCGGCTAATCGGATGGAGAGACGTCGATCAGGATGGAATCTGCGACCGCGCTTGGGAGGTATCCATCCTGTTTGTCAGCGCGCAGCAGAGGGCCGGCAACCAAATCAGCGGCGCTCGCCGCGGCTGCAAATTGCAACAGCAGCGCCGAAGGACTCAAAGATCCGCTGTGAGATGGCGTTTGCCTCTATGTCGTATTCCGGATGCCATTGAACGCCCACGGCAAAGCTGCGGCTGTCAGTGACCCTGACCGCCTCGATCGTGCCGTCGGGCGCGAATCCTTCTGCAACCAAATCGGCAGCGAGGCGATCGATGCCCTGTTCGTGGAAGGAGTTAACCACGATCTCCGGCGATCCTGCCACTTGGTGCAGCCAGCTTCCTGGGACGACTTGAATAGCGTGAGCTTTCTTTCGACGCAATTCTGCGAGCGGCCGCAGCGGGCGCCAGTGATTCATCCGCCCCGGCACATTGCGCAATTGCTGGTGCAGGCTGCCGCCGAGTGCGACGTTCAGTTCCTGAAACCCGCGGCAGATCCCAAGTAGCGGCACTCCGGCGGCGATGGCCGCACGGATGAGCGGCAAGGTGATACCGTCGCGGCTTTTATCCTCGGGAGTATCCGGCGGATGCGGGTCGCCACCGTAAAGGGTCGGTTCGAGGTTTGATTGACTGCCCGTCAGAATCAGCCCGTCAAGGATGGCCAGCAGCGAGGCGACCTCGGCTTCTCCGCCGCTGGCTGGAATCAGAATCGGGCAGGCGCCGATGAAGTCGCTGACGGCACGGACATAGGTGTCCGACGCAGCATGCTCGAGTGGCTCCAACGGATCGAAAGGTTTCTGGCAGCAGGAGATACCAATCACTGCCTTCATGCGAGTCCCGCCTCGCCAGTGGCCGAGGGCAATGTCGTCTGACGTCCTGAACGCGAGAGGACGGGGTGCGTCATCAGCCCACCCTTCTTCAGCCTCCAGCATGATGGCCCGTCCCTCGTTGCGAGTTCTGTCACACCATATGACATCGTTGAATGCTGAAATCTACAGCATAATATCGTGGGCAGCTATCGCGCGGAGCGCGCGTGGACGATGTCTTCTACGCAACCGTGGCAATGTGGGGCCGGACAAGCATCGCCCGACGGGAGCGGCGTCTCCGACGCCCCGCAGTCCCGAGCCATCTTCACCTTCGTGCGTTCCGGGAAGAATTGCAGCGCAGGGTGGCGCCAGTCTGCTTCCCGTGCCCCATAGGCGCATCCCCTGGGCCTCGGCCAGACCGATCCCGTGACCGGAGCAGAACGTGTTCAACTGGCGAAGAAGATAGAATGTCACAAACCACTTGACTTTGGCGTCTATTGCCCTGAAGGTCGGCGCGCCGGTTGCCGTTGGATCGAGCCGCGGTGACAGGGCGCGTCCTTCCTTAACTCGGTGGCGCGGCGAGGCGGCACCGTTTGTTGGCTGCCGTCGGGACCTCAGTCAGGAGACAGAACATGACCATCCAGCTGGGACAGATCGCACCTGACTTCGAGCAAGACAGCACGGTTGGCAGGCTGCGCTTCCATGATCACCTTGGCGAGGACTGGGGGGTATTGTTCAGTCATCCAAAAGACTACACCCCGGTATGCACGACTGAGCTGGCCGAGGTAGCGCGGCTGAAGCCGGAATGGGACAAACGGAATGTCAAACCCGTGGGTCTCTCGGTTGACCCGGCGGAAAGTCATAGCGGCTGGGCGCGGGATATCGAGGAAACCCAGGGCCAGTTGCTCAACTTTCCAGTGATCGCCGATGCGGATCGTGCGGTATCCGACCTGTATGGCATGATCCATCCGGATGCCGATCCGTCGGTCACGGTCCGCAGTGTTTTTGTTATCGATCCGAAGAAGAGAGTCCGGCTGGTGCTCACCTACCCGCCCAGCACGGGACGCAATTTTGCGGAGATCCTGCGTGCGATCGACAGCCTGCAATTGACGGATGCCTACAGGGTGGCAACGCCGGCCAACTGGACCGATGGACAGCCGGTCATCATCGTCCCCGCGTTATCCGACGCGGAAGCCCGGGAGCGCTTCCCCAGCGGCTGGCAAGCGCTGAGGCCTTATCTGCGCGTCGTCGAACAACCAAAGCTGCCGCGTGGCGCGACTTGATCTGCATTGCCGGAGCGCCGTCCGTGCGGTTGCGTAGCTTTCGGCCCACCCGCGAACTGTCGCGCCTGATCAGCGGATCACCGTCGCTTTCTTTCTGTGCGTCACGACGATGTCCCGCAAATCGCGCCCAGCAGATTCCGCCGAGCACCTCATCAAACACATATTCACCGGGCCGTGCGTATGGGCAGCGACGAGGTTCAGACCGGGTGGAAAACAGCGATATCCCAATTCAGCCGACGATAATTTGATCACCGCTTGATCAGTTTCGATGCTTTCAGTTAAGAGCACGCCATCGGGACCCTGCAGCCTCGTTAAGGCTCCGCACAGCACCTCAAGATTCCCTACCTTCGACATCGAGCTTGAAAGGGGCGCTCCTGGTTCTTCCTGGCCGTGGGAGATCTCACTCAATCAAACCTTGGAGCCGTACGCCGCCAACCTACATCGCAACAGTCCCGGCCGGTGGGTTACACCCAGATACCCGCATCGGCCGGAGGCAACAACCTAGGGAGCCGTTCGGCTCTCTTCCTTTTTGCAATGGCTGTTGCACCGTCGCGTGGCATCCCGACAGCAGATGCAACGATCGCCTCGATGCGCTCATCTGATGTCGAAGGTTCGCTCATCCCTCGTGGTCCGTGGGCTTCGATTGCGACCATGCTGCCGAAGATGGGTGGGCTCGGCATCCGTTTCGGAAAGTGGCATGGCCGTCCCCAGGCCTTTGACGGACTGGCTTCACCAGGCCATCCGTGCTATCATAGCAATGGGACAGGTCGAGACGTCCAAAACTCAAATAAATGTTCCGTGACCAGATAATGTTCGGATGAACGAGCAAGGGAGGAAAACGATGCGGAAACTGTTGCTTGCCACTGCACTAGTCGCGCTGTTGGCGTGCGGCAGCCGGGCGCAGACTGCACAGGAACTGAAAAACGGCGCGAACGACACCGCCGACGTGCTGAACTACGGGATGGGTTACAACCTCCAAAGATTTAGCCCGCTCACGCAGATCAACCGGCAGACCGTCAAGTATCTTGTGCCGGTGTGGAACTACAGCTACGACGACAACCACAGCGAGGAGTCACAGCCGCTCATCTACAAAGGAGTGCTCTACGTCACCACCAATTCGGCTACGATGGCGGTCAATGCGAGCACCGGTGAGCAGATCTGGAAGACCAAGGTTGAATATCCGCCTGCGGTACCGCGCATCGTCTGTTGCGGCATCATCAATCGCGGCGCGGCCCTGTACGATGGCAAGCTGTTCCGGACCACGCTGGATGCCAATGTGATTGCGATCGATGCGGCGACCGGCAAAGAAGTCTGGCGGTCCAAGGTCATCGACTACAAGACCGGTTATTCCGAAACCGTTGCGCCGCTGGTCGCCGACGGCGTGGTGATCACCGGCATATCGGGCGCCGAGTACGGTATCCGCGGGTTCATCGACGGCTGGGATCCGCAGACGGGAAAGCATCTCTGGCGAACCTACACGGTGGCTGGCCCGGACGATCCCAATGGCAAAACCTGGCCGGGCGATACCTGGCAACGTGGTGGTGGCTCCTCGTGGATCACCGGCTCATTCGATCCGGAGCTTCACACCGTCTACTGGGGCACCGGCAACACCGGTTCATGGAATCCGACGCAGCATCCGGGCGACAATCTTTATACCTGTTCAGTGCTGGCGCTGGATCCAACAACCGGCAAGATCAAGTGGCACTACCAGTTCTCCCCCAATGATCCCTACGACTACGACAGCGTCGCCGAGATGGTACTGGCGACCCTGAACGTCGAGGGCAGACCGACCAAGGTGGTCATGGATGCCAATCGCAACGGCTTCTTCTATGTAATCGACCGTACCGACGGCAAATTGATCGCAGCCAATCAATATGCCCACGAGACATGGGCCAAGGGCATCGACATGGCAACCGGTCGACCAGTGCCAACCGAGGTAACCGACGAGGTTCGCAAAGGCAAGGAGGGCGATGTCTGGCCGGGTGCAATGGGAACCAAGAATTGGAGCCCGGTTTCCTATAACCCGCTCACTGG
>JASHVB010000824.1 GCA_030039695.1 Acetobacteraceae bacterium | reverse complement strand
CACTGCTCCATTGGGACTGTCAT
This sequence comes from Acetobacteraceae bacterium, assembly GCA_030039695.1. The sequence continues at coordinate 2,806 of JASHVB010000824.1, read as the reverse complement.
TTTGCCGCCCGCAAGGTGCTGACCCCGCGCGGTGAATGGCAGACACCGGTCCTGTTCGGCGTTCTCGACGACCATTCGAGGCTGGTCTGCCATCTGCAATGGTACTTGACCGAGAGCGCGCAAAACGTCGCCCACGGTCTGTCGCAGGCCTTCATGAAGCGAGGCGTACCGCGCGCTGCCATGAGCGACAACGGCGCCGCGATGACCGCGACCGAGATCGCCGAAGGACTGCTCAGACTTGGCGTCCTTCATGAGACGACGTTGCCATACAGCCCCTATATGAACGGTAAGTTGGAACATCTGTGGGCCGTCGTCGAAGCGCGACTGATGGCCATGCTCGAGGGTGTCGCTGATCTCACGCTGGGCCTGCTCAACCAGGCAACCCAGGCCTGGGTCGAACCCGACTATAACCGCAAGCGCCATTCCGAGATCGGCGAAGCGCCGCTCGACCGCTTCCTGCGCGGCCCCTCGGTGATGCGACCCTGCCCTGACAGCGAGGCCCTCAAGCGCGCCTTCACCAGGACCGAGCAGCGTACGCAACGCAAGAGCGATGGCACGATAACCATCGAAGCGCGTCGCTTCGAGGTGCCGAACCAATACCGCCATCTCGCGCGTCTCGAGGTCCGCTACGCGGCCTGGGATCTCACCCAAGTCCATCTGGTGGACGAGCGCCAGGGCCAGGTGCTGTGCCGGCTGTTTCCCCAGGACAAGGCAAGGAACGCCGACGGTTTGCGCCGTTCGCTGAACCAGACCTCGGCCGAACCGCGCGCGGCCGCACCGGCCAGCGGCGTCGCACCGCTGCTCGCCCGTTTGATCGAGCGTCAGACCGAGAGTGGCTTGCCGCCCGCCTACCTGCCCAAGGACGAAGGAGATGACGCGTGAACAACAAGATGCTCGCGCTGTACGGCCTCAAGTGGAATCCGTTCGCCCCCGCCGTGCCGGTCACTGCGCTGCATGTCACCCCCCGCCTGGAATCATTCTGCTGGCGGGTCTCCCAACTCATGGGCGAAGGCGGCTTCGCCCTCGTCAGCGGCGCACCCGGCACCGGCAAGTCGGCCACGCTGCGCATCCTGGCCGCCTCGCTCGCCAGTCAGCGTGACGTGACGGTTGGCGTGGTCAGCCGGCCGCAGGCCAACATCGCCGACTTCTATCGCGAGATGGGCGACCTGTTCGGCGTCGAACTCCACCCTCACAACCGCTGGAGTGGCACCAAGATCCTGCGCCAGCGCTGGCAGACCCATATCGAGCAGGCCCTGTCCAGGCCTGTGCTGCTCATCGACGAGGCGCAAGAGATGCGCTCTGCCGTGCTCGCCGAGTTGCGCCTGCTTGCCTCCGCCGATCTCGATTCCCGCATCCTGCTCACTATCGTGCTGGCCGGCGACGGACGGCTTGCCGAGCGCCTGCGCTCAGACGAGTTCCTCCCGCTCGCCAGCCGCGTCCGGGTACGGCTGGCCATCGAACGAGCAACGCCGCAGGACCTCCAGGATTGCCTGCGCCATGCGCTGCAGCAGGCCGGCGCCCCGACCCTGATGACCCCTGAGGTGATCGCCACACTCTGCGACCATGCCCAAGGCAATCCGCGCGCCCTCATGATCATGGCCGGCGAATTGCTCGCCGCCGCCGTTCAGCGCGAGGCGCGTCACATTGATGAGGCGCTGTTCTTCGAGACCTCGGCCGCGGCCACCGTGAGCGACACCAGAGCGACGGTCCGGCGCCGGCGATGACGCTGCTTCCGGTTCAACCGGCTCATCGTCTCCTCGATCGGCCCGAACACCAGCGCTGGCTCGTCACCGGCCTGTGGTCGGAAGAAGCGGTCGGCATCATCGGCGGCGAACCCAAGTGCGGCAAATCCTTCCTCGCCCTCGATCTCGCCGTCGCCGTCGCCGCCGGAACGCCCTGTCTGCGCCGCTTCCCTGTCGACCGCCCCGGTCGCGTCCTGCTCTATCCCGCCGAAGACGCACTCCACATCGTGCGCCGCCGCCTCGACGGGATCTGCGCCGCCACCGGTTGCGACCTCACCGAACTCGATCTGCAGGTGATCACCGCGCCCAGCCTGCGCCTCGACCTCGCCGCCGACCGCGCCAGTCTCGACGAGACCGTTGCCAGGTTGCGGCCGCGGCTGCTCATCCTCGATCCGTTCGTCCGCTTGCATCGCATTGACGAAAACATCAGCGGCGAGGTCGCCCCACTGCTCGCATTCCTGCGCGAACTGCAGCGACGTCATGCGATCGCCGTCGTCGTCGTGCATCATGCCAGGAAGGGAGCCGCAAACGTCCGTGCCGGCCAGGCACTGCGCGGATCCTCCGAGTTCCACGCTTGGGGCGATTCCAATCTCTATCTACGCCGCGACAGTGACGACCGCATCGTTCTGACCGTCGAGCATCGTGCAGCCGCCGCTATGCCCAACCTCACGCTCGAGCTTACCCAACGCGACCACGCCCTCGCCCTCCAGCCCGTCCAGGCAGCGCCCCAACCCAACCCGAAAACCGAACCACCAGCTTCGATCGACCAGCGCATCACCGACGTGCTCGAGCATAGCGAGCAAGCCACGCCGTTCTCCGAACTGCGTGCCTCCTGCCGTGTCCGCACCGCTACTCTTTACGAGAGACTCGCCGCCATGACCGCCGCCGGCCTCATCGTCAAATCCGCCGCCGGCTACCGCATCGCCGCTCGCTGACACGTCCCGACGCACACGCGCCACTTCCGCTTCCCGCTTCCCACAACCCCTACAGAACGCGGGAAGCGAAACCCGGAAGAACCTCAAAAAACGTGCCTCAACCTACATCAGAAAGCGTGACCACGCTCA
>JASHVB010000823.1 GCA_030039695.1 Acetobacteraceae bacterium | reverse complement strand
ATCGGCACTGGCCGTGACGCGCTCGGCCGATCTGCCGCCCGGCCACCACGGCGGCCCGCTGCATCCTCTCGCCGGACTCTACGCCATTTGGAAGCTGGTCGACCGGCTGGAAGGCGAAGACAGGTTCCTGCCGGTTCTTCAGCACGTCGCGCTCTCCAACAAGCACGTGCACGATCCAGTCACTTCGCCGTTCCAGTTGCTGGAATTTGCTCCCCTCGATGCGAGCTCCGGCGCCGGCCGGATGGCCGACCTCGCTGCCGACGGTTCGGGCGAAGTCGCCACCGCCTCCGGCATCCAGGCCGCCAAGGACGCGTTCTTCAAGGCCTGCGACCGCGGCGAAAGCAACAAGGCCGACCACTTGTTCCAGTGGCTCTGGCAGCACGTGCCGCCGATCGAGGCGTTCGACCTGCTGATGTCCGTTGCCATTCCGAAGAACGCTCTCGACGACCACTATTTCCTGTTCCCCGCCTACACCTGGCGGGCGATGGATACGTTCCTCGGCTGGGAGCACATGTCGGTGCTGATGCGCCCGGCCGTCCGCTATGTCGCGCGCTTTCCACAGCAGCGCAGCGTGCCGGAAGTCGACGCCCTGATTGAGGAACATGACCTGCTTAAGCGGATTCTGCGTCAGCGCACCGGCGAGGATGAGACCCAGGCGATTGGTGCGCTGGGTGAGGGCATCCGGAATTGCACCAGCTATTCCGAGATTCCCGTGATGACGGCCAAGGCGCTGGCCGAGGGGCTGTCGCTGGAGGGTGCGGGCGAGGCTCTGTCGATCGGCGCCGCCGGCCTGTTCCTGCGCTCACTCACCGGCAATCCGATGGATGTGCACCTGCACACCAGCGCCAATCTGCGCCGCTGGCTGATCCGGCTGGACGGCCTGAGCATGAAAAACAAGCTTGGGATCCTGTTGCTGTGGCACACCGGGCCTGAGGTGAAGTCGACGCAGTACCGCATGGAGCCGGCGCCGCAGCCCGATCCGGACGCCGTGGCGAAGCTGCCGCACCGCTCGCAGGAAGAACTGCTGGAGGCGATCACCCAAAGCATTTACACGCAACCGCCGACGGACTGGTCCACCGTGACCAACCTCGGCCGTATGCGCGCGGTGCCGGAGGTGAAGATCACGGTGAACCTGGCGCAGCAATACGTGGACCTGCGCTATGATCCGGAGGTGCTGATCAAGCGCCTGGCCGACATAGTCTGCCACGACAGCTTCACCGAGATGCACGCCTTCAAGCACCATCAGGCGGTCGTCGAGGAGTTCCGCAACACGCGCGAGCCGTGGCGCTGGATGCATCTCGTCTGCGGCTGTCAGGCAGCGGCGATCTCCTTTGGCAAGAATATGGAAGTGTTCGAGGAAGTTCTGGACCTACTGCACGCGGCGTAACGAGCGCGGCACGTCTGTTGCGCCGTGGCCGGGCTGTGTCCACGGGCTTGACCCGAGGAGCGGCCCGGCCCGTCACGGCATTGCTGCAGCCAGCCATCCAAACTGCAACGGCGCAAATGCCGCGGTGAGCAATGCGCTTTACCTCAGCGTCCGTGGCGATGTGCATTCGCCCCATCGACGTCCGCTCTCGAGTTAGGTGATGCCGAGGTCGGCCAGAGAGCCCAGCCGCTGACCATCCACAGTGCCGCGGCGATCGTCAGGTTGCTATGGCCCGTTACTGCTATACCGTCCTCGCGATCGGCGGAAACGCAACAAGCACCTCCCTACCGCCTCCAGCTCTCTGCGCGCTCTGCGCCACAAAGCCAAGTTGCGGCCGGCACCACCAGCGCGGCCGATTCCCGACGACGCCAACTCGCGGCGGTTCAAGCTGCAGGCGAGGTGACGATGCAGCGCAGAGTACGCATAGAAAGAGGCGATGTTTGCGACGATAACACGATGGTTCGCAGACGCGGAATCGCGATGCTGGCGCATCAGATCGTCGTCAAATGAACGATGTTCTCTCTGGGGAACTGGATGACGAAGATAGGGTCGGTGCTGGTGCTTTGCCAGTCGGTGGGAGTGGGCCGCCTTCGGGGGTGGGCGTGGCGGCGAACACCCCCATAGGCACGTACGTTGTTGCGCGGCGCGTGGCCGAGGCGCGGCGAAACGGGATCAGCGACCACGCCGTGCGATAAAATCCAGCGTCGCGTCAGCGGCCGCGTCAGCATGCGTGGCCGCTACGTGATACGAATCGCCGGGCATCACCAGCAGCTCAGAATCCGGAATCTGCTGCTGCCAGGCGCGCATTTCCTCGACCGAGCCGAGCCCGCTATGCTCAGTGGTGATCACCAGGGTCGGGCAAGCGATGTTCGGCACGTCGGCGCGAATGTCGGCGCAGGCAATCGTCGCCATAAAGCCGAGCTGCGTGGATACCGCCGTGTGCCCCATGAATTCGCACCACCATTCCACACCCTCCGGCGGAAATGTGCTGCCCAGCCGGCTGGCCATGTTCTGCCGCGCCCAGTATTCGACGCCGTGCGTTTGGAAGTCGCGCGCCAAGTCGGACACGCGTTCGGCGGCGCCCGCGCGAAACGGCGGCGGCGTGCCAACCACTGTCAGGGTGGCCAGGCGGTTCGCCCGGCGCGCGGCAAACGAACGCGCAATCGTCCCGCCGATCTTGGCACCGACAAGATGGAAACGCGCCACGCCCAGTTCATCCATTAGCGCGCAAAAGTCATTGATCAGGCGGTCGAGCGTCCAGGGGTATTCCGCAGGCATGGCGGTGGATCTGCCAAAACCCCGCATATCGGGCCGAACCACTCGATAGTGCCGCGCCAATTTCGGCACCCACGCGTACCAGGCCAGACTGCTCTCGGCGTTGCCGTGCAGCAGGAGAATGGTTTGCGGCCGGGTCCAGGGATCGGTGAAGTCATCGACGTCATAATGCATGGTAAGATCGGCTGAGGGGCTGAACGTGGGCATGGACATCGTTTCCGGTTACAGGAGTTGCAACGCGTGACAACAGAACGCTTCGACGTCGCCTATCTGATGCTCAGCGGCACGACGACGGCTGTGCGCGGGCCTGAGCTACTCAGCAGCCTGGTTGGACTCGGCTTTGCCACTGTCATTGCCATTCCGACACCGAATGCGGCGCGTGTGATTGCGCCGCGCGAATTGGCGGACGTCAAGGGCGCACAGGTCGTCGAATCGTACTTCGATCTTGCCATCCGTCCCCGTCCGCCGCGCGGTGTCGTCTTGTTCGCGCCGTGCAGCTTTAATTCGCTGAACAAGCTGGCGCACGGAATTGCAGATAACCTGGCGCTGTCGGTGGTTGCCGAGGCGATTGGCCGCGGCACACCGGTCATGGTCGGCCCCTCGCTGAACCAACCGCTGCTGGAACATCCGATGGCGCAGGCATCACTGCGAGTGCTACTAAGCTGGGGCGTGACAATAGTGCCACCGGTGGACGCGGGGGAGGGGCCGCGGCTTGCTCCGACCGACCAGTTGCTCGATGCGGTGCGGCCCTATGTGCGCACGGGTTAGCGGCAGGCCGCGCAAGGCGACCGCGTGGCCGGGGTTCGTCGGTCAGCGTTGTCGCGTTGCCAAGAATTATTCTTTTTCCGTATCAACAGCGACGGCGCCGTGAACGCTCGTATGCGGCACGGAATTCGCGGCAGACCTGGACAGCTGCATGGTGGCAGCCATCCTCGAGGAGTGCAGCGATCCAGGCCGCGAATGTCGGCTGGTCCCCGGGCGACATCACGGCGCTCTCGGCACATGCGATCGCTGCGACATCAAGCCGCTTGGCCTCGCGCCAGTCCGCGCGGCCGAGGATCGGGTATTTGTCCGCCTGCCAGATGCCCCGCAGCGCCTCTTCCGGCGGCTTCTGAAGGATCTGCACTATCTGTCGCAAGTAATCGTGACCGACAAGTTGCGGAGCTACCGCGTCGCTCGGCGTCAACTGTGTCCCAGCGCTGCGGGGCGGCAGACGCAACGCTTCAAATCACCTTTCCGGGCCCGGCGCGTCCTCTCAGCGCATGCGATCATTTATGGACACTTCCATCCACGACGCCATCGGATGTCTGCCGGCCGCTACCGCGCGTCACGTGCCATGGCTTTCAACGCTTGGAAGCAGGAGACGCGTTCCAAATTGGTGGCCTGACGACATCGCAGATCCGTGCGTCCGGTTCAAACGCGGTTGTATCCGATCAGGCTGAAGGGGAGTTCGTCAGGATCCGCGATGACGCGTCGCCTGGGCGATGTGTTTTCCGGGCATTCTCCGCGGCAGCGACCCATTGACATTAGACGCTTGGCTGGATGACGCGCATCACACCAGACTGCATGGTATCCGGCGCCTCGTCCCCTTTCTGCGCCGCGATATCGAAGCGGTGCGCAACGCCATCACCGAGACATGGAGCAATGGGCACACTGAGGGACAGATCAACCGCCTGAAAAGCGCTGAAACGCTCAATGTATGGCCGCGCGGGAACCGAAGTGCTTCGGGCCCGCATGGTGCCATTGAGTGGTCGAACAGCGCGCAACTCGCGACGGAGCCGTGCACAGCTCAGGCGAGATGGCCGCCGATCTGCTTCCAAGCATCGATGCCACCTTGGATGTGACGCGCCGAGGTGATGCCTGCGTCCTGCGCCGCCTGCACCGCCATCGCTGAACGCTCACCGAACGCACAATAGAACAGCAAGAGTTTGCCGGTCGCCTGCGCTAGTTCATGCAACAAGCCGCCCGCACCGATGTTCTCTTGTAGCTCCCGATATGGCGCGTGCAGTGATCCGAGAATGTAGCCGTGCCGCCCGCGCTCTGCAGCCTCGCGCAAGTCGATCAGTACCACGTCGGATCGCTCAACCCGGTCCATCGCCTCCTGCGCAGAAAACGTCCAGCCGCGGCGCACGATCTCGTCTTGGTGCAGGCCCTGGCGCATGTTCGCAGGCACGGCGACGTCCATCATCTTCGGATTGGCCAGATTGAGGCCATTCATCAGCACGACATATTCATCGGCCGACCGTACCTGCAGCCGTGGATTGAACGCCTTCTCCTCGCCGATAGTGCTGACCGTGTCGCCCTTGTAGTCGTGTGCAGGAAACACCAACGTCTCGTCGGGCAATCGCAACAGCCGGCCGAATAGCGACTCATACTGCGCGCGCGGATCGCCGTTCTGGAAATCGGTGCGACCGGTGCCACGAATCATCAGCGTGTCGCCAGTGAACACGCGGTCCTGCATCAGGAAGCTGTAGGAATCGTCAGTGTGGCCGGGCGTGTAGATCACATCCATGCTCACGCCCTCGATCTGAAGCAGGTCGCTGTCTGCGATACGCATTGACACCACGTCGACATTGCTCTGTTCACCCATCACGGTGATGCAGTGGGTACGATCGCGCAGCGCACCAAGACCGGTGATGTGATCGGCGTGCAGATGTGTATCCACCGCCTTGACCAGACGCAGATCCAGCTCGTCCATCAACTGCAGATAACGATCGACCCTCTCCAGAACGGGGTCGATGATAAGCGCCTCACCGCCGCGACGGCTGGCGATGACGTAAGAGTAGGTGCAGGAAACCGGCTCGAAGAGCTGACGAAAGATCATGACTCACCTCCCAGCAACCAGGAACCCGGGCGACGTCATTGCTCGGGTTCCGCTGGCCTAGTCCTGTGGCTGCGCGACCACGCGCAGATATGGCTTTAGCGTCTGCCACCCGTTCGGGTATTTCTCCGCTGCCTGCTCATTCGTCACGGCCGGCGGAATGATCACGTCATCGCCGGGCTGCCAGTTCACCGGCGTCGCTACCGAGTGCTTCGCGGTCAACTGGCACGAGTCGAGCAACCGCAGCACTTCATCGAAGTTTCGCCCAGTGGTCATCGGGTAGGTCAGCATTGCCTTGATCTTCTTGTCTGGCCCGATGACAAAC
>JASHVB010000102.1 GCA_030039695.1 Acetobacteraceae bacterium | reverse complement strand
ACACGCCCTAGGTCCATTCGAGCCGCTTCCGGGCTTGGTGGGAAAGTCCGGCCTAAAGGGCAGGGGGCCTGACAGTCGGCAACATTGCAGCTCTCACACCCGCCCTGAGGAACTTCCTCTATCGCCCGGAAATCGCCCGGCCTTCCGCTACGCTCGTTGCGACCCGGAGGTGCGTTTTCTCTTGCGCAAGCGACGTTAATCTGGCCATAGAGACGGAAATCCTGCTGGGCGTCGTGATATGCCGTTACCACAGAAGCACGCCGTGGATACGAAACTTGCCGATTTGACGGCGAGCGTAACGATGCTGCACGACCTCATCGCAGGCGATGCCACAGGACTGTCCGAGAAGTTGCAGGAGCATCGCCTAAAGCTCTTCCCACCAAAGGCACAAAAGACGCTTCGCCGATTCTCGTCTACCGAAACAGCCAAGATTATCGGTGTGGCGGACAGCTATCTGCGGCAACTCACCCTCGAAGGAAAAGGGCCTGCGCCCGAGACGACAGCTCACGGCCGTCGTTCGTATTCGTTTGGCGATATTCGTGCACTGCGCGAATTTCTCGACGAAGCAGGGAAGGGGGATCGTCGGTACCTGCCGCGCCGCAAAGGCGACCAGCATCTCCAGATCATCTGCGTCGCAAATTTCAAAGGTGGTTCGGCGAAGACGACCACTTCGGCACATCTCGCCCAGTATTTCGCCCTTCGAGGCTACCGCGTCCTCGCCGTAGATCTTGACCCCCAGGCGAGCCTGACCGCGCTTCATGGTTATCAGCCGGAGTTCGACCTTGGACCCGACGAGACGCTGTACGGTGCGATCAAGTACCGTGGAGGGCGACGCCCCACAGCGGACGTGATCAAGGAAACCTATTTCCCTGGGCTCCATCTCATTCCGGGAAACATCGAACTCATGGAATTTGAGCACGAGAGCCCGGTGGCCCTGTCCGAAAAGCAAACAGGCTCACCGATGTTCTTCTCTCGTGTGTCTCAGTCCCTCGCTGAGGTGGCTGACCGCTACGATATCGTCATCCTCGATTGCCCGCCCCAACTGGGATTCCTGACACTTTCTGCCCTGTGTGCGTCGACAGCGCTCCTCGTAACCGTTCATCCGGAGATGCTGGATATCATGTCGATGTGCCAGTTCCTCCTCATGACGTCCGAATTGCTTGGCGTTGTCGCCAATGCCGGCGCGGACATGCAGTACGATTGGATGCGCTATCTGGTGACGCGATACGAACCGACCGATGGACCCCAGACCCAGATGGTGGCGTTCATGCGCTCCCTGTTCGGCGAGCGCGTCCTTACGAACGCGATGGTCAAGAGCACCGCAATTTCTGATGCGTCCATCACCAAGCAAACGCTGTACGAGGTGACACGGGACCAGTTCACGAGGTCAACATACGATCGCGCACTGGAATCGATGAACCAGGTTAACGCCGAAATCGAGGGATTGATCGAACGGGCGTGGGGTAAATGACCATGGGGCGCAAAAATCTCCTTGAACATCTGATTTCTCCGCCAGACGCGCAACCGCGTCCGCCAATGGTGGTGCGGCAGCCGATGCCACGCGGGGTCGGCCTAGTCGGCGCCATGAGTGAGTCGGTCGAATCAATGGTGGCCGACCTTCGAGAGGCTAAGCAGAAGATCGAAGCTGGAGATCTCATCGTTGAGATCCCGACCGATCTGATCGACCCTTCGTTCATCACAGACCGGCTTGGCGACGACGACGACATGGATGCATTCGTCGCCTCCATCCGCGATCAGGGGCAGCGCACTCCTATCCTGCTCAGGCCTCACCCCGACGATGCGGGGCGCTATCAGATCGCATTTGGGCACCGCCGATACCGCGCCCTGCAAAAGCTTGGGCGTCCGGTCAAGGCGATGGTGAAGCAGCTCACCGACGACGAGCTCGTCGTCGCCCAAGGCCAAGAAAATCAGAGCCGCCTGGATCTCTCCTATATCGAACGGGCAGTGTTCGCGGCCCGGTTGGAATCCCGAAAATTCCAGCGCGACATCATTTGCCTGGCGTTGAGTATCGATAAGACGGAAGTGTCGCGAATGATCAGCGTGGCGACGGCGCTGCCTCGAGAACTAATTGAGGCGATTGGGTCCGCACCGAAGACGGGCCGTCGGAAGTGGATGGAGCTTGCGAAAGCACTCGAGCAAGTCAACTGGCCAGCTGAGAAGGAGAGGGTCCTGGCAGTGTGCCGAGACAGCGGCGCAGCGGTCAGCGACGAGAGGTTCGATCTCGTGCTGCAGGATCTGTCCCGCCGTCAAGCACCCTCGGAAGCGGACACCGAGACTCGGGTGGGGCCGGGCTTCAGAGTGGACAAGAAGCCCGGCGTGATCCGCATCCGCTTCGACGAGACGAACCTGCCCCAGGACCTGGTGGACGAACTTATGTCTCGGGTGAGGGACATGTGCGACAGCCTCGGAGTCAGATCGTGACGTCGCCCGGCAGACGTAAAACCCCCTTCCCGGATGACTTACCATTCATCATCGCCGCGAGCGGGTTATCGAGCGCTGCCGATCCCTATTTTGCGACGCTGTAACAGTCGCGTTGCGTGGCTGCTATGCCTTGCCCCTTCTGTCCGCTCGGAGATCCGGAATGAACCTGGTCCTCTGGGGGTCGAACGCGGCCCGCGCGCACCCTTGGCTCAGGCACATCGATCCGCTCGGGTATCTGCTGCGCAACCATCCCGCCAAAGCTGAGCGCGATACCGGCATCTGAACACCGGAAACAATGCCCAAGGCGGTCGGCACGCTGCGCACTCCGCTGACTCCGGCGGGTGCCGACATGGCGGCGGCCAATTTCGACCCCACCGACGCCCGACGCTCACGCCTGCGCAGGAGCGCTGGCATGGCGGTCGGACGTAGCGGGAGCCATATCGGTGATGTCGGGGGCGGACTGTAGCAGACGACCGAACGAGACCACCGGGGCCCATCTATTTCCAAGGCTGGTGTCAGATCGCGTTGGTGCTGGCGGCTAAGATCCCTAACAAGGAAGGCGAGAGAGGGACTCTGGTGACCCCCCTGACGCGAAGACCTCCGCGCTCGGGAGAGCTATGGGTCCCGCGCCTTCGAGTCGGCTACCACCATGCCCTGATATCTTCCGGGAAGCGACCCGAGTCGGCCGGACCGGCCGAACTGATCTTTACCGGGGGAAATCTGATCTGTTCCGGGTTGTGAGATGATCTTTGTCGGGGGCCAGGTTCTTTTTCTATGCTTTAAAATCAGCCGGTTGAGTGCATCATCCCCAGATCTTTGTCGGGGACTCTAATAGCCAGAATCCAATATCTTCTTGCAAGCCCGGAAAAGATCAGGGCGACAGCGGCGGGGGGACTGGGCAAGCTGTCGACAGAAAGAAAGCGGCTCAGGAGGATGGCCCAGGACGTGGCCGAGGTGCACACTTTGTTGCTGACGCACGGCAAGGACGCCACGCTCCGCTCGGACGTGGATAGGGCCGTCGTTGAAGCGGCGGCGGGCTACCTCAGCTCCGAAGACACCGACATCGGCTATCTGTTCAGTGGGTGGGCCCAAGCTGCTCTACCCCATAGAAGGCTCCCAGACGACGCACCGTGGCAGGTTACCACCGATAGAGTTACTTTGATCGTTCAGCCAGGTCTTCGGCCCGCGCCCGGCGGCAAGCCGGTCTCGGTCGGGGTTCCCTACGGCTCACGCGCCCGGCTCATCCTGCTCTACCTGCAGACGGAGGCTATCCGGACAAACTGCCGCGAGGTCGAGCTCGGCCGCTCACTGCACGCGTGGCTACGACGTCTCGAGATCCCGATCGGCGGCAAACAGATGGCCACCGTCCGCGACCAAGCCGAGCGGATTTCCCGCTGCCGTCTGTCGTTCCAGATCAAGCAGGGCACCCGGACCGGCCTCGTAAACCAGCACATCCTCGAAACCAGCATGTTCATCGAGGATGACACGGCCCAGGGTGGCCTGTTCGTGGAAACAGCAAGCCTGTCACAGTCCTTTTTCGAGGAGCTGAAGAGGCACCCTGTGCCGGTTGAGGAAGCCGCCGTCCGCCAGCTCGCCAACAACAGCCTTGCACTGGATGTCTACTGCTGGCTTGCCTACCGGCTGCACAGCCTCAAAGACCCGATCACGGTGTCCTGGAAGGCGCTGCATGGCCAGTTTGGCCGTTCGGTAGCGCGGCTCGACCACTTCAAGGATCATTTTCGATCGGTTCTCCCCCTCGCCACCAGCGTTTACCCTGATGCAAAGGTCGAGGAGGCGACATCTGGCGTGGGGCTGGTCCTGAAACCGTCAAAACCGCCGGTCCCGCCGAGGGGGGGCAGTGCTGCACGCCCCCGGCTG
>JASHVB010000822.1 GCA_030039695.1 Acetobacteraceae bacterium | reverse complement strand
TGCGCTTCCTGGTGGTGGATCTCGGTCTCAGCATGGGGCAGTTGCTGTGTATTCCGATGTTCATCGCTGGTGGCTGGCTGATGTGGCACGCGAGCCGCCACCCGGTCCCGGCGACGCAATGATCGAGCGGCTGGATGCCTTTATGGCACGCGCGAATGCCGCTTATTATGCCACGCACGACCCGTTCGCTGATTTTACCACCGCGCCCGAAATCACCCAGGTATTCGGCGAGCTGCTGGGCCTGTGGGCGGCTGTCGCGTGGGGCATTGTGGGGCGCCCGCGTCGGGTGTTGTTCGTGGAGGCAGGACCAGGCCGCGGCACGCTGATGGCCGATGCGCTGCGTGCGGTCGCGCGGGCTGCACCGGAGTTTGGTGCCGCACTGTCGGTGCATCTCATCGAGACGTCGCCTCGGCTGCGCGCGTTGCAGTCCGAGCGCGTACCGGGTGCGGTCTGGCATGACGCGCTGGCTACGCTGCCGGACGAGCCGCTGCTGTTGCTGGCGAACGAGTTCCTGGATGCACTGCCGATCCGTCAGTTCGTCAGGCGTGGGCTAAAGTGGGCGGAGCGCTATGTCATGGAAGATCGCTCGTCTTCCGCGGCAGCGGTGGGCATGCGAGGTGTCGAGGCCGACGAACCACCGGCACGTTATCTCTGGCAGGAGCGTGAGTTGCCGACCCCTCCTCCGATCCCACTCACCGAAGGGGAAGCGGGGACTGCCCCACCCATCGTTGTTGAGAGCTGTGAGCCCGCGCGCAACTTCGTGGCCGACCTCGCGGCCCGCCTAGCCCGCAACCCGGGCGCCGCGCTCTTTCTCGACTACGGCTCGGACCACCCGTCGGCTGGCGACACGCTGCAGGCCATCGCCAAGGGTCGTCCGGCCGATCCGCTGTCTCCGCCCGGCGCGGCCGATCTCACCGCCCACGTCGACTTCGCGACGCTCGCCGCCACGGTGTGCGATACCGGTGCGATCGTACAGGGCCCAATTCCACAAGGCGTGTTCCTTGCCCGGCTCGGCTTGTTCCAGCGCACCGGCCGTCTCGCCGAAGGCCAGCCGCCGACGCGCGCCGCGGCGCTGGTCGACGCTGCCCAGCGACTCGCCGAGCCGTCCCGCATGGGGCGCTTGTTCAAGGCAATGGCGATCAGTTCGCCTGGCGCCGCCGTACTGCCCGGCTTCGAGCCATGGGGTGCTACAGCTTGAACGCCCGGCTGAACGCTTCCGCCGCGTTTGCGGCACCCAGTGGCCGCGTTTCGGCACAGACCCGCTCGCTCGGCACGGCATAGGCCTCGAGCGACGCGATGTCGTGCAGCGTCACGTTGGCGCCGCGCGTTTCCACGCCGAGCTCGCGCAGCAGGGCAAAACTGCGGGACAGGTTTTCAAAGCGGCAACCGAGCTGGCCTGCGATCATGCCCTTCTGCACCGGTAGGCGGAATTCGGCCTGGTTCCCGCTGGGATTGCGCACAAGGCTCAGCAAGTAACAGCCCAAGCGCTGGGCCGTCGTTCGTAGCTTAAGGTCCAGCACCTGCTTGGTCGCCGATTGAGAATCAAGCGACACCCGCCGCAACATAGCCGTCGCGAGGCTGGGCGTGGTCTCAATCAGTCGCCGCAGCGGCGACGCGGCGATTTCCAGCACAGCGACCGCGGTCACCGCTTCGGCGGTCATGAGATAGGGGCTGCCGGCGAGGGCGCTCGCCACCACGAGGCCGCTGATCGGCAACGCCACGTCGATCACGACCCGCGAGCCATCGCCGGTGCGCTGGGTCAGCGCCGCCTGGCCATCGAGCAGGTAGCGCAGCGCGTCGGGGGGTGTTCCCTGCTGGCAGAGAAGAGCGCGGGCGGGGCGTTCCACGATGCAGCTGGCGGACGCGATCGGGCCTAGGACGCCGCGGTCCAGACCCGCGAAATCCGGCACCTGCTTGAGAAACGCTTCGACCGAAGGCAAGCCGCCTCCTGCACCTGGTGCAACGCGACGGCCGGCAAAATAGACACAGTGCCGTTGCAGCCGCAATCAGGCGACGGGGTTCAGCGACGATAGTGGACGGCCATACGGTACTCGGCGGCGACGGCTGGATCGTCAATCCTAGGTACTTCGCGCGCGGCGAGTACATCCCGCGTGCAACGTCGCGGCAGGGATAGCATTGTTGCCGGCAGCGGCAGTTGGCTTTGCCCAACCGCCAATCGATTGGGCGTCGATCAAGACCTCCGCCCTATTGACCGCTCTGAACGGAACTGCGTTGACTTGGTTGCTGGTGCCGCAGCTGCTGGCTGGTGACGTCGTGGCCGAAGTTGCGGCCTTGGCGCTCGATCTGAGTCCATGACGTCGAAGTCTCAAGATTCCCACGACTGCCAGGGCAGTTGACGTTGCATGCGCCGCTGGCATTCTGGTGGCAATCAGCCGTCAGGGAGTGCCGGCCATGCCTTCGGCGATTACCCGGGCCGTCCTTGGTTTCATCGCAGCGGGCATCTCGGTGCTGACGTTCCACCAGGGCATCGTTTGGCTGTACCATCTGGCACATGCAGCGCCCGCTGCCCTGCAGCCGTGGTCGCTTGCGCCCGTGCCACCGTTCGGCGTGCCTCGGGTGCTGGATCTGTGCTTTTGGGGTGGCCTCTATGGTGTCGTGTTCGGCTTGATCTGGCCGTGGCTCGCGCTGCCAAAATGGCTCGCGGGCATCATCCTCGGTGTGATCGCGGCGTCTGTCGGCTGGCTGGTTGTCGCGCCGCTGAAGGGCCAGCCCCTAGGCTTCGGCTGGCATGAGGACGGCATACTTCGTTCCCTGATCATCAATGGCGGATGGGGCCTCGGCGTTGGGCTGATCCTGCCGCTGCTGATGCCGCGGCGGACAGGCCGCCGGCGGCATGCACGGGTTCGGATGGGCTGAGGCGGCGGAACGATGTCGGCCGTCTCTGGCGGGGCGGAGCCGACACAACTGCCAAATCGTCGCCTCCTCTGGGGAGGGGGCAACGTCGCAGATGTTAGACGTTCGGTTGATCTCCGGCGCCCGGTTCGAACATCGCAGTCGTATCAGCCGGCACCTCTTCCTCTTCCGCCTCGGCGCCGACCCGTTCGCCGCGCGCCTGCCGCTCCGCCTCTTCCGCGCTACGGGCTACGTTGACGGTGACACGGATCGACACCTCGGGGTGAAGCACCACGCGCACCGGTGACAACCCGAGTGTCTTGATCGGGTGCTCCAGCACGACCTGCTGCCGGTCGATCGTCAGCCCCGCTTCCGTCGTCGCGTCGGCGATATCGCGCGCCGAGACCGAGCCGTACAGGCTGCCCGACTCGCCAGCTTGGCGGATGATCACCACCGACAGGCCGCCGACGCGTTCGGCGACGCGTTCGGCCTCCTCGCGGCGCTTCAGGTTTTGCGCTTCAAGCTGGGC
>JASHVB010000821.1 GCA_030039695.1 Acetobacteraceae bacterium | reverse complement strand
CGACGCTCGTGGAGCGCGACAAGGCCTGGTACGAGGCGCGCCTGCCCATCCTTGAGGACCGGGTCCGGGGCCGGCTGGACGAGCTTTCCGGTCGGCTTGGCGACGCCGACTGGCTCGATGGCGCATTCAGCGCCGGTGACCTGCTGATGGTGACAGTGCTGCGCAGGCTCGGCGGATCGGGTATATTGTATGAGTATCCGAACCTCTCCGCCTATGTCGCCCGCGGCGAAGAGCGGCCCGCCTACAAGCGTGCTTTCGCGGATCAATTGGCGGTCTTCGTCGCCGCATCGACCAGCTGATCAAAATCCACGCGAGCGTGACAAGCAGGCATGGCGTCTGACGGCTGCCGATGTCCGCAACGGGTCGAGACCAGCCCGTTGGCGTGTATGGAGGAGATGGCTAAAAAGCGGACTTAGGCATTCATGTGCTGTTCGACGAGTGCGATTGCCTCACTCGGGGTGAGGTTGGCTGTGTCTAGAATTAAATGCGGTTCCTCCCAGGGCGAGTAGTTGCGTTCCAAGACTGCCTGCCAGCTCGGCAAAACGAGGCCATCAATGTCGGGACTTCGGCTCTCGACTCGGCGACGATGCTCGACAGGATCGGAGCAGATGACTTCGATTTCGACAATCCGCGTCTGAGTACGAGCCGCTGTTTCCCGCCACCCCTGACGACTCGCCTCAACAGGATTGACGCAGTCCACGACCACAGTAAGTCCATTCGCCAGATTGGACGATGCCAATGCGTTGGCGACAAAGTAACCCGCCGGGCCGACGTCCCGGGCGAGAACTCCCGCCGTCCGGATGGCCTGCTCAACATCGTCAATGCGCAGGTAAGCTGCGGACCGTCGGGCTGCAATCTGTCGAGCAATCGTGGTCTTGCCGGTCCCCGGCAAGCCACCGAATACGATCAGCATCGCTGTTTCTCCCGAAGCACGCGTTAGGATCAACTTGGAGGCCAACGGCTGCAATGGGTCGGGACCGGCCGTTCGGCGTCGCGGACCCGAATGGCCGGACAGGGTGGTGAGCGGTCGTTTGGTCAGTCGCAAACACGTCAGACGGCCGTTGCATGATTCAAGAATTCTGCCCCATGCGGTTGGACGCTCAAAATTCGAGATTTCTGCAGCTCTACTGCAGTTGTGTTTGTGCACAGCGTGCCAGGTTGGCCCTGACCACGAGGTGATGAAAGGGCCGGATCGCGTTGAGATAGGTGAAGCCTAAGGCATTGTGGGAATGCACGATGGTTGTCGCGATGAGCAACGTGCCTGTTGGAGAAAGGCGTCGGAGCAGAGATAACCGGAAGTCCAGGCGTCGGTCATCCGCACCCAGCACAATTTCGTTCCTGCCCTCCCATTGTACTGGGAAGAAGTCCACGCGTTCATTGCTGTCCTGGGACGCCCTGACCGTACCGGAGGTTCTGAGGCCAAAGGGCGTAACCATGGCGTCGCGCACCGCGATCAACGCCTTTTGCCACGCGGGTGGATTGCCGACCGTCAGGGTAGCCAGCACGCGCATGCTGGACTGTTCCGATGCACTCAAATCAATGCTGTAGCTATCGAGTAAACTGGCGTTCTTGTACCAGCTCGCAACGACACTTTCCGATGGCGGCGTCGTCCGGCGTACCTGCCTGCCCCTCCTCCCGCGCTGATCCGGCACCAGTGTCGGTCTGTCAGTTGGTTCGCTTGGTGTCTTGTGCGTTGTCATTAGACCTGCCGATGCCTACGGATCGCCATATAGGCCAATTCGGCCGCCTTGGCGACGTTCATGGCCGGAGCGGTGTGCATAATTCAAGAATTTTGCGCCGCACGGAAAGGCGGCTCCAGCCATAGAGCGCTGTGCTGCGGTTGCTAGATACCGAGGCAAGAACCGGAGGGTTGTCTCGCGACCTGATAGCTAAGCTGTCCCATCAGTGTCAGGTAATCATGATGAGCCAAAGGCAGAACGACATTGCAACGTTAGCCATGGGCGGACGGAAGTGGGCCATGCTACTCGCCCTCGCTGTGCTGTGGGGTGGCTCGTTTTTCTTCAACGCCGTCGGCGTGCGCGAGCTGCCCTCTTTCACGCTGGTCTGGTTGCGCGTGGCGGTAGCGGCAGCCACGTTGCTGTTCGTGGTGCGCCTGCTTGGGCAACGGATGCCGACTCAGGGCCGCATTTGGGCAACCTTCTTCGGCTTGGGGCTGCTCAATAATGTCGTCCCGTTTGTGCTGATCGTCTGGGGGCAACACCACATCGCCAGCGGCCTCGCTTCGATCCTGAATGCCACCACGCCGCTGTTCACCGTCTTGGTCGCCCACCTACTTACGCCAGATGAGAAGCTGACGCCGCTCAAGACTTCTGGCGTCGCCGTAGGTTTTGCCGGTGCCGTGTTCATGATCGGCCCGGATGCTCTGGGCGGATTAGGAACGGGCGTTACGGCGCAACTCGCCTGCTTGGCAGGGGCGTTGAGCTACGCCTTCGCCGGGATTTTCGGACGTCGGTTTAAGCGTATGGGCGTGGCACCAATGGTGACCGCCGCCGGGCAGGTCTGCGCCTCCACCGTGCTGCTGCTGCCGCTGATGCTGCTGGTAGACCGAC
>JASHVB010000820.1 GCA_030039695.1 Acetobacteraceae bacterium | reverse complement strand
GCTCGGGAGCGCGCCTGGGCATGATTCAACTGGCATGGCGATTCCTACAGTTTCAGAAAGATAGCGTACTCGCTCAATGGTACCGCTCGCGGACCGACAGCGGTGCGCGCAAGACCACCATGATCGTCGCGCTCGCGCAAAAACTCCTCAACGAACTATGGCGGCTCGTTACCACCGGCAAAGTCCTGGAGGGCGTCGTGCTGCACACTGCTTAACCTCCCTAATCGCAGGAGACAAAGTACACGGTTTCGGCATCCGCCCGCTCTCGCGAGGGCTATCGATCGCGGTCCGAAGTGGCGGAACCCGATTGTGACCCTGGCTTAGAGTTAGCGCCGCCCCGGAGCCTCGCCGCTGAAGCGAATAACTGCTTCATGGTGCGGATCCCTCTTGGATCCGACCGAATACAAGGTCGTAGCGCGACATCGTCGGGTACCAAGGCGGGCTCCCCTCGGCACGTTGAATGTTGAAAGGACCCTACCATTGAAATAGCGCTTGACTAACTCAGCCCCATACAAGGGTCACAATGCCGCTCGGGACCGATGCGAGCATGGCGTCTTGCTCAGCCGCGACAGCCCATGACCATGCTGAACAGCGCGACTAACAGGAAACAGTAGCGCGCGACGCCGCAAGCGAATCGGACGAAATGCGTCACGGCGCTACATGGCCCGTTTGAGACGGAAAGAATAGCCGTCGGAGACGCAATCGCTAACTCCCCCCGATTTCCCAAGCTACGAATGCGCCCGCACGTCGCCTGGGAGTCGCCTGTGGGTGCCGGGTAGGCCGCGCCGATGGGCACGCGGCCGAGCTCATCAGCGCGCTGTGCCGACCCGATCCGTGCGTTGCTTGAGCCTATCTGGCCGATCAATCACTGCGCCGAAAGGCCAGCAACGCTCTCGAGGGTGGTCGTGCGGGCGTCAATTACCTGGCCTGCACCGTGCCGCCGACATGTCTAGACGCAACAACAGGAGTTGAAGATGGCCGACCTGAATACCGGGATGAAGAAGCATGAAATGGCGTCCCTCTTGCGAACGTCGAAGAAGCAGCCGGTTAACTGCGCGATCGGCGTGGATGGCGCAACCGGCGCGGGGCTACTGCTGCTTGACCGCATGAAGGGCCCGAAGATCCTCGAGGGGGAGCTCGCGAAGCAGTTCCCCAAGGCCAAGGACACTCGCTTCGGCACGGCCCTGGTTGATGTCGACACCAAGCCGAAAGAAGTACGTATCGAGGTCAACAAGCCGGTCTCCGGCCTGGCGAAGAAGTTGGTCAAGACCGTGCGCGGCGGTGGCTTTAACAGCGTAGTGCTCGTTCTCACGGGGGGTGTCGCGGTGGAGGCCTGCACCGAGGAGGGTGACGACGCCGGCACCATATCCGAGGACGGGGCACTTCCCGGACCGCCGCAACCGGCGTTGGACGCAGCGGTACTGCGCCCAACGCTGGTGGCGCTGATCGGTCGAATCCAGCTCGTTGCCGACCCGGCGCGGAAGCTTGCTCTGGCAAAGCTTGCGGCCGCGGCGACCGAGCGGGTGAAGGAGCGCGATTTGCCAAGGGCGCAAGCCGCGGTCGTGCAGCTCCGTGCAGCACTGGACGCATCCGGGCCCGTTGGCGCGCAAGTGGCGGTGGGCGCCAAGGTGACTTACGCCAGGGCGAGGCTTGCCTGGCTGGCGGCGCGGCAGAAGGTGGCGAGCGAGATCGAGCGACTGCGCGGAGAAATTGTCGCTAGCTTCCAGCGGTACGACTTCGCCGCCGAACTCTCCGAGGCGCATAGGCGCTTCGTCACACCAGTACTCGAATCACTGGACGAGAGTCTGGCCGACAAATTGGACGAGGCAACCAACGCCTCTGATCCGGCCGCGCGCGCCAAGCTGGTCGCGGAGGCACATGCCATCATGCAACGCTATCAGGCATTCCTCGCAAACGAGCCCGTTATCGCGGCGCTCGATGCCAACCCGTTCATGCCGCTGGCGATCCGGTCGACGTTTACCGCCACGCTGACCACGCTGTCGCAGGCGGTGCGCTGACGACAGGGGCAGCGTGTGGCGCAACCCGGGTAGCAGGGCGGCCACGCACGACATTATCACCAACACGGAGAGACACGATGAGCGAGAGTTTGGACGGGTTCAAAGTCGATTGGGCCAGCCGGTACCTCGTCGACATACGCGACCGGATCAAGAACCAGCCGCTGCCTGCAGTTGAGGTTCTGCCGCCGCCACCACCACCGCCAGACCCCAAGGTGCTGAAGAGCAGGCTCATAAGCCTGATCCAGCGTATCGCCGCCGCAACGGTCGGCCGTGCAGAGAAACGCTCGCAGCTCATGAGGGCCGCCATCGCGGCGGGGAACCTCCTGAAAGGGCCGGACGCATTCGCCGCTATGGACCACATTGACGCGCTTGAGCGTGCGCTCGCTGACGCGGAACCGGACGCCGTTCCACCCCCACCGCCCCCTTTGGAAGCCGCGCCCGAGCCCGTTGTGCCGACCACATCTCTTGCGCCGCCACCCCCCGCCCCCAGGCAGCTGGCGCGCGACAAGCCGACTGTAGTGGACGCGAAGGGCTATGTGGTCGCCTATCCGCGGACCCAGCAGGTCGCGGAACCGACCGGCAATCCGTATGGCGTCACGATCGAGCCGACCGGCAATCCTTACGCCGAGACCGTGCCGGCGGCGAACTCTGGCGCGCAGACAGTCCCGGCGCCAGTGGCGGCGCCAGCGGTCGCGGCGCAGCCGTCGGAATGGGCGCGCCGCATCAACCTCGCCAATGCTCGAGTCGGCCCACTGATCAAGTCCGGCGGGTTTGGCTCGGTGCACTGGCTCGCTCCGTCCGGCGACAACCCGCCGCTCGTCATTAAGGTGCCGAACCGGCCGGAAGCCCGTGCCGAACTTCAGGAGGAGGCCAAGTTCTACCGGAAGGCCGGCGAACACAAGAACATCGCCAAGTGTCTGGGCATGTGCACGATCGATGGCAAGGAAGGGCTGGTGATGGAGGGGATACAGGGACGCGACATGAGCACTCTGATGATTGCGCTCGACCGGCTGCGCAAGGGGGATGCGACATTGCAGGGCCCGGCCGGGATGGATCGTGCGCTCTCGCAGGAGAAATACATCG
This sequence comes from Acetobacteraceae bacterium, assembly GCA_030039695.1. The sequence continues at coordinate 829 of JASHVB010000820.1, read as the reverse complement.
GCACGCTGCAATACATGATGCGCCAGATGTTGGAGGGTCTCACGCACTTGGAGCAGCAGGGGATCGTGCATAACGACATCCGCCCCGCCAACATCATGGTTGAGCAGGGGACCGGAGAGGTGAAGATCGTCGATTTTGGTGTCGCGATCGAGGCAGGGCAGGACGCGATCGGGCAGATGATGCCGTATGGCTATGGCAGCGTCGCGCCAGAGGCCGGCGCAAATCCGCACGCACCACTGACAGGCAAGCACGACGTATTCGCCGCTGGCGAAGCGCTGCGCGCGACTATGGAGCGCAAGGCTTTCGACTATCACGCTGACAAGCAGCCGGGCGAGCGACCGAATCAGGACGACGCGACGCGATTCACGCTGCCGGCGGAAGACGGCGGCGGGAAGACCGCGCTGCGCTTTCTCGGCATGGAACCGCTGAACAGAGATCGCGAGACAGACAAGGACAGCGCGGAACGCGCCTCGGCTTTCATCAAACGGGCGCGCGCGTTGATTACCGATCCGTCGATTTACGGGACGGTCCCCGCCGAGCAGCTCAAGAAGGCCGTGGATGAGACGATCGCGATCTTCAACGCCAATAGTCAGCCACACATCAACCCGGAGCACGCGCGGGCGTCGGCTGAGGCGGCCGAAGCGCTGGCCCAGCGAGTGATGTTGGCCGAGATGCGGCTGAAGCGCAGCGGCACGTATGGCGTCGGAACCGCCTATTCCGAGTTCGTCAACTGGCTGATGAACCCCGACCCGACGCAGCGTCCGACAGCGGCACAAGCGCTGCAGCACCCCTTCCTGACAGATGGACTGCTGGACGACAAAGAGGCGCA
>JASHVB010000819.1 GCA_030039695.1 Acetobacteraceae bacterium | reverse complement strand
ATCGATACCAGCCGCTGCCGCAGCGCGTCCCACTCCGTGCCAAAGCCGAAAGCAAGCCAGGTCCGGCCGATCAACGTATCTGGCGAGTACTCAACCAGCAGCCGACGCAGGCTGGAGTCGTCCGCCGCAGGCTCCGCCAGCGGTGCCGCACGCAATGCGATCAGCCGGTCGCGTTCGGAGGCGGAAAGCCGCAGGCGCTCGGCGACCGCTGCCTGATCGCCCGTCAGCAGTGTGGCAAGGCGCAGCAGCGGATCTGCCGGCGCCCCGCCTGAGAGGAGGCGATCCAGCCGCCGCGGATCGGCGCCTTCGGGAATCACCGCAGCGAGCACCCCAAGCTTCGCCATCAGCTCGATAGCCTGGCGGGGATCGGGGGCGGCGAGGATGCGGCTGAGCTCGTGCCAGACCCGCTCGGCGGAAAGGCGCGCGAGGCCGGGGACGCCGGCGCGAATTGCTGCGATGGCGTCAGGGTCGGGCGTTTGCGCGGCGCCGCGCGCGAGAAAGCGGAAGAAACGCAGGATGCGCAGGTAGTCCTCGGCGATGCGCGTCGCGGCGTCGCCGACAAAGCGCAGCACGCCGGCACGCAGGTCGGTGATGCCGCCGAAATAGTCGAACACATCGCCATCGCGCGTCATCGACAGTGCGTTGATGGTAAAGTCGCGCCGGGCCGCGTCCTCGCGCCAGTCATCGGTGAAGGCGACGACTGCGTGCCGTCCGTCGGTCTCGACATCGCGGCGCAGCGTTGTCACTTCGTAGCCGCGGCCACGGGACACAGCGGTGACGGTGCCGTGGCCAAGCCCGGTGGGCACGGCGCGTATGCCGGCCTCGGTGAGCGTCTCGATCACCGCATCCGGCTTGCGCGGCGTGGCGAGATCGACATCGGCGACCGGCCGGCCAAGGAGCACGTCGCGTACTGCTCCGCCAGCGATGCGCGCTTCCGGCAGCGCCGCCAACACCGCCGCCAGCGCCGGGTCGGAGACGAAGTCCGGCGGTGGGATGTGTAGGGCGGGCGTGTCGGTCATGGCGGTGCGGCGTGCCCTGGAATAATGCGGCCATCCTCATAGGTGGGCGGGACGTAGCTGGCGTGCGGTGGCATGGAGCCCGCGCCGCGGTACCAGAGCAACGCAAGGAACAACAGAGCAAGCGCGCCTGCGGCGAAAGCGACGAGGCGGGGTGACAGGCCACCGAGCGGCGCCAGCACGCGCCACAAAGCGAAGAGCGCGAACGGCGTGAGGAAGAGAAGGATTTCAGCCAGTCTGAGCATGGGCGACACGGTATCATGGCGCGCTGGCGGGTTCTTGTCATTGAACGGGACGCCTGGGCGCTGTCACGATTTGAATCTTGGATTGGGATGCATAGTGGATGTGCGCGGTTAGCAAGTTGGTGGCTGTGCGCAAGAGGAGCCGTTCGCGGCCTACCGTGCTGGTCCGGCTTGACTTGAAGGTTACTCGCCATTCGAATGCGATCGCGAACTCCTGTTAACACGGTAGGCGCGCGGTCATCGTGATGCTCGACGCTGGTCCAAACCGCGAGGAAATACTCCTATAGACTGGCCGGGTGACCAGCCGCACACCGTAACGAGCTCGGGCACGACAGTGCACGTCCATATTGGCGTGCGCGTTCATCACGGTCTGGGGTCTCGGTTGCGGGTTTTGGATCGCAACAATTCGAAAGTCGGCAATGCCCTGGCCCATCGTCGCGGCCCAGAGTGGTATCAACCAACTTATGGGCGGCGTTGAGTAACGCGCCAGGTAGATCCTTGCATGCCACGTGGTCGCATCTTGCCGAAGGGCTCTGCAAAGCTGACCAACCGGATCGTCGGCTCATTGAGCTAGAACGGCGAGACGTTCGAAACCGGTGCTCGCCAGGGCATCATCGGCAAGCCAGCTCTCGGCATTGCCGCCGGACCTCGAGTGTTGCTGGAGCCGGCCGCGCTGAAGAAGATTGCCAGCGACAGGCCGACGGCCTGGCACAGTCAAGTTACTTCAGCGCTGTGCCCAACGAATCGCAGGCGTCAGGAAGGGTAATCTCGGCGAGGGCGGCAAGCGCTGCACGGCATGCAGCGACCTGAGCAGTTGCCGGTGTGCGCTGTGCCTTCAACACGCCACGTACGCGGCGACGGCGAGGACAACGTCTGTTTGGGGGTTGCTCTTGGTGCAGGCGCGGACATCATCGGTTCTAACGGGGATGACCGCTCGCCATGAACCATTGGCGTAGCGATCTCGGTCCCGGCCGCTTACCTCGCACTGTAGCCGATTGCGCGCTCACAGTGCGAAAGAAGGTGCTATCCCAGCGCTCTCAACTTATCGGCCAAATGCACGAGGATCGCCGCGGTGGCGCCCCAGATGAAATACTTCGGATGTGGCCACACCCAATATTCGCGCGTCGACCCATGCTCCTCACGTCGGAACCGTTCGGGCGCATTGGGATCGAGTAACACCTCGAGCGGCAGTTCGAACACCGCATCCACTTCCTGCGGCGAGGGGCGGAATTGCAGCCCAGGTGGCAACAGCGCGACCACCGGTGTGATGCAGAAGCCGGTGCGTGTCAGGTAATTGGCCATCCGCCCCAGTACCTGCACTTTGCTGCGGTCGAGCGCGATCTCCTCTTCCGCCTCACGCAATGCCGTGTCCTCGGGTTGCTCTCCCGGATCGACACGTCCGCCGGGAAAGCTGACTTGGCCAGCGTGTGCCTTGAGGTGCGCGTTGCGTTTGGTCAGCAGAATGCCCGGCGGATCGCCGAGTACGACGGGTACCAGCACGGCGGCAGGCACCGGCGGCCTGTCAAAGCCTGACAGTATATCGTCGCCATAGGCGATCTCGCCGGTGTGCGGCTCGGCGGCAATCCGACGCAGCCGGGCGCAAAGATCATCCAGGGTCACTCTTCGCTTGGCGGCATTTCGCCGAGCGAGAAGAACTTGCCGCAGCTCCATACGCCAAGCATGCGCCGGCACCCCACCCATTCCGGCACAGCGAGGGCGACCAGCTCGTAATAGATAGCCCGGTTGATCCGTGCCTCGACGGCGAGCCGTCCGGCCCCGGGACGGACCAGGATATAGGGCGTTGGTTCGCAGGTCAGTATGTCGTGTGACACACGAATTGGATGATCGGGACCGGCGGTGACCACCTGATCCACGTTGGTACGAAACGAGAGAACCTGCTCGCGGCCGTCACCCGTCCAGTCCAGCTCGACGGCGACGAATGGAGCGTCCTCCACATCGATGCGGCCACGCTCGGCGGGTGTCTGAAGCCAGAACGAGCCATCGGCTTCGCGCCGCAGTACGCTGGCGAACAAACATATGAGTTCCTTGCGCCCGATCGGACTACCACGGTACAGCCAAGTCCCATCGCGGCGGATCAGGAAAGGCAGGTCGCCGCATTCGACCGGGACGCGGCGGCGGCCAGCGGTTGTGGCTCCCGAGAAGGGAGGCCGCACCGCGCTATTTGCCCGCCCGGCGAGGGGGCCCACGCATGGCGCGGGAGAACTGGCGTCGCTCACGTCTCGGTCTCCAATGCCTGGCAAGCTTCCTCTCCTGACCGCGATATAGGAAGCATCCCCCTCATCGCAAAAGAGCCTATATGCTGAGACGCAGAGCAAAACATGGAAGGTGGCACTGAATGGCGGCGGGTATGGCTGCCGCGCCACTTGGCGCGGTGAACTCGGGGCGGATGACCCCATCTCAGGACCCCAGCGCCGTCGTCGCCGGGGTTGAGGCGCTGGGCGCGCAAATCGCGAAAGTGCGTGCGGCGGTCGGGCGCGTGATTTTCGGCCAGGACGACGTGATCGATCAAACGCTGGTCACGGTTCTTTCGGGCGGACACGCACTGCTGGTGGGCGTGCCCGGGCTGGTCAAGAGCCGGCTGGTGGAGACATTGGGGGTGGTGCTCGGCCTGGCCACCAAGCGGGTGCAGTTCACGCCGGACCTGATGCCGGCAGACATCGTCGGTTCCGAGGTGCTGGACGAGACGGCCGGCCGGCGCAGCTTCCGTTTCGTGCCCGGGCCGGTGTTCTGCCAGTTGTTGATGGCGGACGAGATCAACCGTGCCAGCCCGCGCACCCAGTCGGCGCTGCTGCAGGCAATGCAGGAGCAACGGGTGGCGATCGGCGGCGTGGAGCACCGGCTGCCGCAGCCGTTCCACGTCCTGGCGACGCAGAACCCGATCGAGCAAGAAGGTACCTATCCGCTCCCTGAGGCGCAGTTGGACCGGTTCCTGCTGGAGGTGATCGTTGGCTATCCGGACCTGGACGCGGAGCGGACGATGCTGTTGGCGACGACCGGTTCGACCGATGCGCGGCCGGCTCCCGCGATGACCGCGCAGGAACTGATCGACGCGCAGGCGCTGATCCGCCGCGTACCGGTGGGAGAAAAGGTGGTCGATGCGATCTTGTCGCTGGTGCGCGGCGGGCGGCCAGAGACGGCAGAGGACGAGACAGTACGGCGGCACGTGTCTTGGGGTCCGGGGCCGCGGGCAGCGCAGGCGCTGATGCTGGCGTCGCGTGCGCGGGCATTGCTGGGAGGGCGGCTCGCGCCAAGCGTCGACGATGTAGTGGCGCTGGCCCGTCCGGTGCTGCGGCACAGGATGGCCCTGAGTTTCTCGGCCCGCGCCGACGGCGTGGTGCTGGCCGATGTGATCGACCGATTGGTGGCCCGTCTTGGGTAAGGGAAGCGGCGCAACACTGAGGTTGGGAGGCAAATCTCTCCTGCGTAGCGGGAGAGGTCTCAACAAACCATGACTGCCTTCGCCCGCCACGCAGAAGCACTCGGCGAACGGCTGCCACCGCTGCTCGTCGCTGCGGACCGCGTCGCGACCACCGTTGCGCAGGGCGTGCACGGACGCCGCCGGGTCGGTCAGGGGGACAGCTTCTGGCAGTTCCGCCGGTTCGTCCCGGGTGATCCGGTCACCCGCGTCGACTGGCGGCAGTCCGCCAAGTCTGGCCGTCCGGTGCCCGACGGATGGTTCATCCGCGAGACCGAATGGGAAGCCGCGCAGACCGTCTGCCTATGGCGCGACGCGTCCGCTTCCATGCGGTGGCACTCACGCGCCGTGCCGTTCGAAAAGCGCGAGCGTGCCGAGTTGCTGCTGCTCGCGTTGGCCGCGCTGCTGCTGCGCGGCAGCGAGCGCGCCCTGCTGATGCGCCCGGACGCTCGGCCCGTTTCGGGACGGGGCGGCCTCGATCGCCTCGCCGGAGATCTCGCCGCCGCCTCTGCCGATGAAAGCGGCCTGCCGCCGCGTATCGCGCTGCCGCGCTATGCTACGGTCGTGCTGTTTAGCGACTTCCTTTCACCGCTCGAGGAAATTCAGGCCCTTGTCGGACAGTTTGCCGCGGTCCCCGTGACCGGCCACTTGCTGCAAATCCTTGATCCAGCAGAGGCACTGCTGCCCTACGCCGGCCGAATCCGCTTCCGTGGCTTGGAGCGCGAGGGCGACACG
>JASHVB010000818.1 GCA_030039695.1 Acetobacteraceae bacterium | reverse complement strand
GGTTCGTTGAGCAGACGCTTGGTCTTGTCACCGCGGCTGCCGTGGAGGCGGGCGCTGAACACCGTGATGATCTCAATCACGTCCTGCGTCAGTTCCGCCTCGAAGGTTGGCGGGTCGCCTTTGTTGATGATGACGATCTCGATGTTCTGGATCTCGCACAGCGCGAAGATCAGCTCCGATCCGAAGCGCAGCAACCGATCCTTGTGGGTCAGCACCAGGCGACGAATGCGCTTGTGCAGGATCAACCCAAGGAGATGGTTCAATCCTTGCTTGCGGTCGTTCAGGCCGGAGCCGAGATCGGCGATGACTTCGTGCCGCCAGCCTTTAGCAGCACAGAAGGCTTCGAGCAGTTCCTGCTGGCGGACCAGATCATTCTTCTGATCGTGGCTGGAGACGCGGGCGTAGCCGATCGTGGGCATATCCTGGTTGCCGAGGCCCAGGATCTTCGCCACGTCGTAATAGCGTGTGCCGCCCTTGCTGCGCCGGTCCGGGACCAGTTCCCCGGACTTCTCCCAGGCATGCAGGGTCTGGACATCGACGCCCAGCATTTCTGCCGCCTTTCCTATCTTCACAAGGGCCATACCATGGGGTATTACGAGATCTCATCCGATCTCGGCAAGCAGAACTTACCCCCGTGAACCAACCGACGAAGGAAAGCGCGCCGCCGGCCCTGCCCACTTATAGCGGTTTCGATCCGCCGCAGCATAGACACGCAGGGCCACGGCCGGGATCCTGCACGACCGCATGGCCGCCAAGACCCTCCGCGAACACCCCGAACGGCGGCTGCCTTGTGGCGGCACGTGACCCGTGCTTCAAACCAACCGCGGCAAGCGCGGAGGAAACATGAAGATCGAGCGCATCGACACGCTTCAGGCTGATGCCGGCTGGCGCATGTTCTCCTTCCTTAAAATCACCACCGATGATGGCTTGATCGGCTGGTCGGAATTCAACGAGAGCTTCGGATCGGCCGGCCTCTCTGACGTGATCCGCGCGATCTCACCGGTGCTGATCGGCCGCGACCCTCGTCGGTTCGAACAGGTGACGCAGCACCTGCACGTCCTGACCCGACAATCGCGCGGCGGGTTGAACCAGCAAGCGATCGCCGCCATCGAGAACGCGTTGCTGGACATCGCTGCCAAGGCGTACGGCGTGCCCGTTTACGCTTTGTTCGGCGGACCAATCCGCGACAGGATCCCGGTGTACTGGTCCCACTTCGGCACCTATCGCACCCGCAGTGCCGCGCTGTTGGCGGTTCCGGCGCTCCGTGACTACGACGATCTGGCGCGCCACGCTCAAGAGGTGAAAGAGCGCGGGTTCCGTGCCCTCAAGACGAACATCCTGCCCATCGCAGACGGAAAGTTGACGTCCTATGTGCCCGGCTTCGGCCGCACACCAGGCTGGCCGGAACTGAACTGGGACAACCGGCTGACCCTCGGGGTAACGCAGCAACTGATGGCGATCCGTGACGCTGTCGGACCTGAGATGGGTATCCATCTCGATATCAATTTCAATTTCAAGACCGAGGGCTTCAAACGGATCGCTGATGCGGTCGCGCCGGCCGATCTCACCTGGCTGGAGATCGACACGCATGACCCATTGGCGCTTGCCGAGATCAAGAGCGGCGCCCCTTGCCCGATAGCGTCGTGCGAAACATTGCATGGCCGCCGCGAGTTCAAACCGTTTCTCGACAACTATGCAACCGACGTCGCCATTGTCGACGTCGTGTGGAATGGCCTGTACGAGTCGCTGAAGATTGCGGCGATGGCCGATGCTTGCGAGATCAACGTCGCACCGCACAACTTTTACGGCCATCTGTGCAGCGCCATCAGCGCGACATTCAGCGCTCTCGTGCCGAATTTCCGTGTCATGGAGATCGACATCGACAGCGCACCGTGGCGCGACGAGTTCTACACCACGGTGCCGGAGATCGAAAATGGCGAGCTGATACTGCCGAACGGACCGGGCTGGGGCATCGATGTGAACGAAAAAGCGGTGCGGGCACGTCCGCCAAAGAACTAACCCTTCATGACGGCGGCCGCATCCTCCGCGATTCTCATGAGCGCCTGATGCGGCTGTGCCCGATTCGGATCTGACGGATAGCAACAAGGAGACGTTAGAGTGGCTAAGTTCAAGATCGCAACGCCCGCAGGCGCCAGCTTCACAGTTGCAGGCGGCGGATATGACCTTGAGATGGAACCTCTCCGCGGCATCGATGCTGAAATCATCGAAGGCCCGACCGATGAGAACGGCTTTATCAAATTCTGCCAGGATGCAGACGCAATCTACGCCAAAGGCATCCGCCTCACTAAGAAGATCATCGACGGTCTGCCGGAGCGCGTACGCGCTGTTGTCCTCGGCAGCGTCGGTGTCGACAGCGTTGACGTGAAAGCATGCACGGCGCGCGGCATTCCGGTCACCAACTGTCCCGACACGTTCATCGAAGAAGTCGCCGACCATGCGATGATGCTGTTGTTATCGACCTTCCGCCGCACAATCGAGCAAGACAGACTTGTGCGCGACGGAAAATGGCGCGATGGCCGGCCCGAACTGTTGAAGATACCCCGACTGATGGGCCAGACGCTGGGTTTGATCTCATTCGGGCACGTCGCGCGTGCCGTTGCGAAGCGCGCGAAGCCGTTTGGCTTGCGGATCATAGCGTATGATCCCTTC